>NZ_JBFRSX010000043.1:48795-85135 GCF_041473835.1 Vibrio sp. 10N.222.55.A1
ACTTGACGGTGACGCCAGTGAATGATGCGCCGGAGCTGACAGGCGATCTGTTGGGTGAAATGGATGAAGCAGGCAGCTACACCATCACGGCGGCAGATCTTGGCTACACGGACGTTGACGATACGGACACAGGCGTGAGCTTCACGGTCAGCAACGTGAGTAACGGCACAATCTTAGTGAACGGCGTCGCGTCGAGCAGCTTTACGGTGGCGCAGTTGGCGGCGGGTAAAGTGACGTTTAAACATGACGGCAGCGAAACCACGTCGGCGTCTTTCGATATTAACGTTGAAGACGGCAACGAAGATGGCAGCACACCGGTAGACAGCACGTTCAACTTGACGGTGACGCCAGTCAACGATGCGCCTGTAGCCATCAGTGATTCTTACAAAAACGTTCAAGAAACCATATTGCTCACTGAGTCATTCGAAAATATGGCAAACCCAGCGGGTTGGACGGTTGTTTCTAAAGACCCATCAGAGGTATGGGACTTTACTAATGGTATAGAGATTGAGCGAGACGGCTTAATTGTTGATGCTACCGACGGTGATTTTTACGCAGAGCTAGACCCACATAAAAACACGGTGATGACGACATCAATTGATACGTCGGATCAAGATTCTTTGAGGGTAGAGTTCGATTATAACCCTCGCCAAGACGGCAACTCGTCGTCTGATATGACTTTTACTGTTGGGAATACAACTATTACGCTGCATGCGGATGGAACAGTGACTGCACCAGAAGGCATTTCTGTAACACTAGATGGTCCGGATAACAAAGGTTGGTATCAAGTAAATGCAGAGTTTGATGTTAGTAGTGATGCTACTTTAATCGCTTTTGCTGGTGCGGGTAAATCTGATTCGCTTGGTGCGTTCATCGATAACATTACAGTTACCGGAATAGCTGCACCCAAACTCATAACGGAAGAAGATCAGGCTCTTACTATTAGTGGTAGTGAGCTGCTAGCCAATGATTTCGATGTTGATGGGGATGACATAACCATTTTTTCTGTCAACGCAACCGATGCTACAAACGGTTCTGTTCAGCTGATAGATGGCAATGTCGTGTTTGAACCTAACCAAGACTTCAATGGTGAAGCGACTTTCGAATACACCATTGTTGATACTCATGGTGAAAAAAGCACTACGACAGTGACCGTTAATGTAACACCAGTAAATGATGACCCTATCGCGAACGATGATTCAAGAGAATTAGGTGATAACCTGATCGTCAATGGTAGCTTTGAAGACTATGAATCGGTATCAAATGCCGGTTGGGGGTCTCGAATCGACCAACTAGATGGTTGGTCCTACGATGCAAGAACTGGTGCTTTAGATTCAGTTCAAGAAGGCTATGCTGTTGATGAAACAGACGGCGATCGTATGATTGATATGGAAGGTAACGGTGACAATGTAACCCTTACCCAACAAATTCAAGGTGTGGAAAGCGGTACCCTATACCAACTGTCTTTTGATACGGCAATGTACGAAAGATTGCCGAGTGCTGAGCTTGAGGTCATTTGGAACGGCGAAGTCATTGCTACGATCACCCCTGAAAGCAACATAATGCAAACTCAGTTATTGGAATTATTAGGTGGTAGTGGAGATGGTTCAAATACCCTTTCATTTAGAGAAGTTGGTACTGAAGGCGACAAGAGTGGGACTTATCTAGACAATATCAAATTTCAAGAAGTGATTAAAAGCCTTCAGACACAAGAAGATATAACTCTCGATATCCCTAGTAGCGAGTTACTTTCGAATGATTCTGACGTTGATGGTGATACGTTAATTATTTTAGATAGTTTAGTGATTGATCCAACATACGGTCAGGTTGAGTTAGTTGAGCTACAAGATGGTTCTCAGACCGTTCGTTACACTCCAGCGGATGACTTCAATGGTATCGCTACGTTTACTTACACAGTTTCTGACGGTAAAGGTGGTACTGATTCCGCCGTGGTTACGATTAATGTCACTCCAGAAAATGATGCTCCAATATTTGTCAAAGATGGAGTGCCGATTGGCGATACTGATCAAATAAGTGTATCGACTAAAGAGGATAACTCTGTATCTGGTAAGGTTACTGCAACCGATATTGACGACACTGACCTGACTTACACGGTGAGCCAACCTACAAACGGTAGTGTTGAGATCGACCCTGAAACGGGCGAGTGGAAGTACACTCCGAACAACGAGTTTGATGGAGATGATTCATTTGTTGTTGCCGTGTCGGACGGTAACGGTGGTACAGATACGGTTGTAGTGAATGTTGATGTATTACCTGTTGCTGAGCTAACAGTTACTGCTGGCCAACCAGTGACAGAAGCAGAAGATGCTTTCTTATCATTTGAAATCAACCTAGATGAGCTTGTCTCTGAGAACGTTGGTCTTGCTCTTACACTAGGGTCGGCAGGGGATACTGCAACTAAAGGTGTCGATTACGAAGACAAGATCTACGTTAAAGATGGACAAGATTATAAAGCGCTTTCAGATCAGGAGCTTGCCGATCTTATTATTGCTAGCGGCTCTGATAGCTTAGAAGTCTTCATCAAGGTTCTTGATGATAAATTGCTTGAGGGTGAAGAGACTGTAACTCTAAATGCTAGCTCAACTAGTGAGTTTGTTGAAAATGACAAACAGGACTCAGGTACAGCTAAGATTGTCGATGAGACAGACACAAACGACAAAGATACCGTTACAGTTGGGCTGACTGGTCCCGATTCAGTTATTGAGGGTGATAAGACAAGTCCATTTACGATTACGCTAAGTGAGCAAGTGCCTGAAGATAGTGTGGTTACTCTTCAGTACTCTTACACAAATGCGAGCAATGAAGATATTGTTGAAGTTATAACTGTAAACGTAGACGCAAATACAAATACAGCGACCTTTGAGATTCAAACTGAACAAGACAACGAATACGAAGTTGGACAAGAGTTTAACGTTAGTGTTGTATCCGTAACCCAAGATGGTACCGATGTATTTGAGAAGCTAGATACTTCTAGGGCTGATAAAAATGTAGCTATTGACGATAGCCATGATAACCCGCCAAAAGCTGAAGACTTCTCTATTTCTCTCAATGCAGATGGCTCTTCGCAAGTTATTTTCGATACCGGGATGGGGACTATCGAAGGTGATGGTACAGACCATATTTCTGATAATGAAGATGATAACGATAATGACGCAGATACAAATCTCGGCGTGATCATCACAGAGCTGCCTGATTCAGGAACTCTTTACTATGTCGATGGTAATAACAAGGTTGAAGTGGTAGTTGGGCAGACGTATGCAGATCCTAACAACATCGTTTATGAAGATGACCAAGAATCAACGGGCTTCTTCTTAGGTGTTGATGATACATCCACATTAGATAAAGGCCCTCATAGCACTGCAGAGTTCCATAACTGGGGTGATGAAGTAGATGCGTATACTCGCGAACTGAAGTTTGATAATGGTGATGTCGTTACCATTACCTCGGAAGGTCGAAATAACGTTGACGCTAAGCCTTTAGTGCAAAACAACAGTCAGCAAGACCATATGGGTTTCGGTATTGCATCGACTAATCGCGGTATTCACCAAGACGAGGCGATCAACATTGATTTCTCTTCTCGTCCAGCGGACTCAGTAACGGTTGGTCTAAGTGGTTTGGGTGGTTGGTTTGCCCCAAATGCTGATGATAGTGTTCAATCAAGAGCTGAGATTACAGTCACCTTTGATTATGGTAATGGTGTCACAGAAGACAAAACCTTCCTTTATGATGACACCCACAATAATCAAAATGTCACGATTGTCGCTCCTGAAGGTGCTGAGATTGTTTCGGTGGAAGCAAGCACACAAGGACCAGGTAACTGGGAGCTGACTTCTCTTGAAGCTAAGGCGTCAGATTCATTCGAATATAAAGCGGTAGACAGTGATGGTAACGAAAGTGAAGTTAAGACAGTTACTATCGATAAGTCTGGTGACCTGAATGCGAATAACGATCCGCAAGGCTTCGAAGTTAAACTGGGTGAGTTCAGTGAAGACAACGACTCTCCATGGTCAGCCGAAGGCGCTGAGCTAAATGCTAGCTTCAATGGCCAAGATAAAGACTTCGCACACAGCGGCATTAAGATTGGTGTTGCCGGCAAAGTAGGTGGATTGGGTGCTCAGATTGAATATGATCGTGCAGAGCAGCAATCTGAGAAGTTTGAAATCAACTTAGATAGCCCTGCTACTCAGTTTACATTTTCAGTATCTAACTTGTTTAAAAACGAAGGTAATGACGGTGATTTCACTGATAACCATGAACAAGGCAGTTGGGTAGCGTACCTCAATGGCGTAGCGGTTGCAGGTGATACGTTTATTGCTGAAGACGGTAACAATAAAGGTACTTACGAAATAACACCGCTTGGTCCTGATGGTACTCCAATCGCGTTTGATACTGTGGTATTTGAAGCAACTGAGTATTCCAACCAAGCAACGAATGATAATGATGCGTCAGATTACTTCCTAACTGGTTTTAAAGCCTCTAGTGAAGGCGCGTATGCAGTGAATCAAGGCGGCATTCTTGAGATTCCAACATCGAAGCTTGCTGGCATTATCGGTTCTGAGCTTCTAAATAACGATATCGATTCAGATGGCGACAATCTACGTATTACCTATGTATACGGTGAAACGGAAGGTAATGCGTATATCAAAGACGGCATCGTATACTTTGATTTAACTGGCGATGATTTTGTCGGTGAAACAACGTTTAAATATCAGGTTACTGATGATAATGGCCAAATCGCGAGTGCTGAAGTTAATGTTATCGTCAACCCTTTACCGACTCCTTCTAGTGTTGCGTCTGTAGACCTGCTAGCAGACTCAGTAGTTGAAGGTGATGATCTTGGCTTTAAAGTAATTCTGGATTCAAGTGCACTTGTTGAGTCTGTATTGGACGTTACTTTTGGTAAGAACACGGATGCTGCGAATGATTCGGGTGAAGAAAAAGATCTCGACTTGAGTCAGGTTCGTTTTACTAATGGCGTCACCTATGATCAGCAAAGTGGAAAACTGATTGTCCCAATTGGAGTGAAGGACTTTGCAATCTTGATTCCGACAATTGATGACAGTCTCCATGAGATCGCTGAAACCTACACCGTGACTGTTGATGGTGAATCTGCAGTGGGCAGCATTACTGATAACGATGAAGCTCCAACTATCGATACAGTGAGCAACGCGGTTAATCCAAATAATGAACAAGTAATTGAAGGCGATGTAGCTGTCTTCACCGTGAACCTAGTTAACACAAGCAGTCAAGAGACTCAATTCGACTGGTCGTTAAACTCCGGTTCTGCCGAGCTCGGTGATAACAAAGATTTCACCGACAACGTAGAGTTCACTGAGGGAGTGACGCTTGTTAATGGTCAGCTTGTTGTGCCTGCGGGAGTAACGTCGTTTGACATCAAGGTACCAACTAACGAAGACGGCATTGATGAGTTAAATGAGAACTTCACGCTCGAAGTGGGTGGTAAGCAAGGTATTGCGACGATCATTGATAACGATGAAGCACCGCAAGCACAGGACTCACATGTCATTGGCGATGAGGCACAAGCCCAAGGTTCATCGATTACGTTTAAGTGGGCCGATTTCAATGTTTCTGACGCAGATTCTAGTGAATTGTCGATTGTTATCACTAGTGCTCCAGGTGCGGGTGATATGTATCTGTACAACGAATCTACTGATGAATGGGTTCTGTTAAATACTGAAACGATTGGTACAGGAGTATCAGTAAGCCAAGAGCAGATTGAACAAGGTTTCTTGATATTCAACCCAGTAAGCTATGAATCAAGTACATTAATGTCTGATGAAGAGAATGTAGCAACTGGCAATAATCAGCAAGATTATGCGGAGTTTAACTACCACAGTTCTGACGGCATCAACATCAGCTCTAGTACGACGATGTCGATTGATATTCGCCCTGATACGACACTTGCCAAGTTAGTTGTAGAAACACCAAATGTAGATTTAGATGAAGGTTTTAAGTTAGAGCAATGGGAAAACCTAGACTTTGATTACAACAATGGTAGCGGAGTGGCTCCAGACCTTGTTGAACAAGCAATCGAGTCTGCAGGTGTTGCCAACTCTTCAGAAGTTACACAGGCGCCAGACTTTGGCACTCAGAACTCTCCAGCTATCGAAAACATTTCGAGCAAACTTACTGGTTTAGTATTCCTAGTTGCTGGTGAGTCATACGTGTTTAGTGGTCATGCAGATGATTCATTTAGACTTGAAGTCGGTGGTGAAACCATGGCCTCTCAAACTTGGGGTGGAGGTGGTACCTATGAGTCTTCAGCCTTTGTACCATCGGCATCAGGTTGGTACACAATTACTGCATTCCACGACAACGAGGCTGGTCCAGGTAATGCCACTATCAGTGTCGCAGTTGGTGGCAATGAACCCGTAGACTTTAACACGGACAACTTTGATATTGTTCCTGATGTAAGTTCGCTTGAGGATAAAGTTAATATCGGGACACAGGTTGAACATGAATCCTTAGAGGGTGGTTATTACCCAGCGTTCGATATTAATGAAGGGCTGGAAGATACCTTTATCAATGTCTCTAAGATCACTACGCAGCTTGTTGATACCGATGGCTCAGAGGCGTTGAGACTCGTCGTGTCTGGTTTGCCTGAAGGTTCAATTGTTAAACTTGGAAGCCAGGAGCTTGTTGTTAATGCTGATGGTGAAGTAGACATATCTGCTTGGCTAACCTCAAATGGTACTGCGGAAACAGTGCTCGCTGATCTGATGATTCAGGTTGATGAACCAGGCACTTATAGCGTTAAGATTGAAGCGATTTCAGACGAGATTGTCGGCGATACCAGTGAGATTTCGAACGGGGCCTTCGACCTAATTGTCCATCCAGTACCTGTTGGACCAGATGCTGAAAGTAAGGAAGCCTTTGGACAAGAAGATACTGTTTTAGTGCTATCGATTGATGATTTTGGGATTGAGTCTGGCAACGACCTAGTGATAACTCAACAACCACTCGATGGAGCGTTGGTGATTAATCTTGGCACTGTTCAAGATCCAAATTGGCAGCCACTAAACTCGACTCAGATTACATCGGCTCAATTAACTTCAGGCGTGATCGGCTTTAATCCAGATGCTAACGAATCTGGTTATGACGGCTTTAATGTTGATGGTGTAGGCAATAAATCGAATGACTACGCTGAAATTAAGTTCAAGGCTGTAAACGAGAATGGTACGTCAGAAGAGCATACGCTTACGGTAGATATTACGCCTGTGGCTGATGCCCCATTAGTAGCTGTTTCCATTGGGGATATTACCTTTTCCAACGGTATCGACGTATATCAAGAACTTGTTGGGTTCTCCCAGTTGACTACTACAGAGAAAAACACACTACTTACAGAACTTAAATTAGATGGTTTTGAGGAAGGCAGAGTACTTAACGCGGATATTCATGAGCACTTACATCAAGGCGGATCTAAGGACAAGCTTTATGTTGGTGACCAAAGTCAGGACTCGGACCACTATATAGGTGGTGCGGGCAACGATTGGTTCGTATCAGGCGCTGGAAATGACAAAATTGAAGGTGATGAAACTACCAGTGATATAGGTGTCGATGGGTATGACACTGTAATTTACTCAGGTCCAGTTTCTCAGTACATAATCACAGATCTAGGCGATCATGGTGGAGGTGTCGGCCACTGGCTAGTGCGAGATACGAAGGGGACCGATACACCTAATGATCAATATACTCCTTCTGATGAAAATGGAGACCACTTATATGAAATTGAACGATTGATTTTCTCTGATGCTATCGTTGAACTAAACAACATAGATGGAAGCTATCGTATTGTTCAACAACAGGAAATCCCTGTCGATATAACGGTTTCTTTGCAAGATACGGATGGCAGTGAAATCATTAAAGGTGATTCGGTTACGGTGAGTGGTATTCCGTCAGGGGCGAAACTGTATGTAGATGGAGTACTGCAAACGCCAGTCAATGGTACAAGTAATTACATACTTGCACTTGCTGTTGATGCAGCTGGAGTTGTGGGGACGGTAAGTGCTCAATTAGTATTCCCGGCGGATTATACTGGAAATCGTGATTTTGGTATTACAGTTGAAGCAGTTAGTGAAGAGCAATATGTTACGGGAGCGGACAAATTTGCAAGCTCTACGGCAACTGCAGAAATTGAGGTTCCTGAGCCCGTAACACCAACCACGATTAGTTCTTCTGGAGATGTCACCGACACGATTACCGTAGATGGAGCTGACCTTCAATGGCAGAAGCATCAATTCTCTGCTGGGAATACAGAAAATGAGAGAACATCAACGTTTGATAATACAAACACCGATTACCTTGTTGATGTTGGCAAAGGTGGTGATTACGTTCAACTAGGAGGTGGAAACGACACGGTTTACCTTGGGGGGAGTGAGTCATTAGCCAAGAACCCTAAAGACGGTGCGGCTGAGCGTGATGATTTTGTATCGGAAGGCGATAGTTATAGACCAAGTATGAATAAGAATGACAGCATCGATATTGCTTTCACTGGTGACGGTAACGATACAGTTTACGGACAAGCAGGTATCGACGCTATCGATGGTGGTACTGGTAATGACTACTTAGATGGTGGGAGTGGTGATGACGCACTTAAAGGTGGAGTTGGTCAAGATACGCTGATTGGTGGTCTCGGAAACGATATCCTTATTGGTGGTGATGACGCTGATATATTCAAGTGGGTTGATGGTGATTTAGATGGAAGTACCGATCGAATCTCCGATTTTAGCATCGCGGAAGGAGATAAGGTTGATTTGTCTGACTTATTTGCTGATGCGCCAACTCAACAACAAGTCACTGAGTTGTTAGACAACATCGAGGTTGAAGGAGGCGAAGTTAACTCCGCCATGGTTGTAGAAAAAGATGGGCAGCAAGTTAAAATTGAATTTGATGGCCTCTCCGCTGCAGACTTGACGAATAGTTTGTCTGACATCCTAGTTATTAAAGACGATTGAGTTTGCTGATACTAATAAAAAACCGAGATTGAAGAATCTCGGTTTTTTATGAACTGTAACGCTGTTTCTTAGACTGGTAATTTGTATTTAAAGAACCTTACAAGCAAAACCTTTCAGGTAGAAACCTTCTGGGTAGGCTGTGTCTGTTAGATGATCGGCTGCTTGCTCGAAGCGCTCGACGAACTTAACCGTTCGGCCTGCATCTAATGCTGCATCAGCGATGATTTTTTGGAACAAATCAGTACCCATTAAGCCAGAGCAAGAGTAGGTGAGTAGAGTGCCGCCTGGTTTCAGGATTTGCATTGCAAGCATGTTAACGTCTTTATAGCCGTTGGCGCCTGAAGTTAGGTTATTCTTGCTTGAAACAAATTTTGGCGGATCCATAATCACTACGTCAAACTTAGTGCCTTGATCACGGTACTCACGAAGCAGTTTGAAAACGTCAGCGTTTAGGAATACAGCGCGCTTTTTCGAGATATCAAACTCATTAAGTTCAGCGTTGAATTTAGCGGTATCAAGAGCAAGTTGAGATACGTCAGCGTTGATAACACGCTTCGCGTCGCCTTTAAGTGCGTAAAGGCCAAAGCCACCTGTATATGAGAAACAGTTAAGGACATCTTTGCCTTTAACATACTTCATCGATTCTTTGCGGCTATCACGTTGGTCCATGTAGAAGCCTGTTTTGTGGCCTTCCATAATGTTCACGCTGATTTTAACGCCATTTTCTTCAATCACGATAGATTTTGGTGGCTCTTCACCATGAAGAACGCCGACAACTTGTTCTAGGCCTTCTTTCTTACGAACTGCCACGTCTGAACGCTCGTAGATGTTGCAGTCAGGGAAGCACTCTATTAACGCTTCAACTAATACGCTTTTGTTAAACTCAGCGCCAGCACTTAGCAGTTGGCAAACAAGGAAGTCTTGGTATTTGTCGATTGTGATACCTGGCAAGCCATCTGACTCTGCGGCCGTTAGGCGGTAGCCCGTTAGACCATCACGCTCAATGATGTCTTCACGTAAAGACTGTGCGTCTTGAATTCGTTTTACGAAGAACGCCTTGTTGATCTCTTCTTTTTCAAATGTCCAAACACGAGCTCGAATTTGAGATTCTGGTGAGTAAGCCGCTTTTGCAAGCCACTGACCATTTTGAGCATATACGTCTACAGTTTCACCTTGTTTTGGTTCGCCTTCGACCTTATCGATACCGCGTGAAAATACCCAAGGGTGTTTGCGGCGTAGTGATTTATCTCGGCCTTTAGCTAGATGAATTGAAGGAGTCATAATTTACTCTGTTTGTTGAATTTGAAGGAGGGGTATTGTCGGGGAAGTACAGGTGAAAAGCAAATAAGAAAGGGCTGCCAAAGCAGCCCTAGTAATGATTAATCAACACATTGTAGTTGGAGAGCAGTATTAAGCTTTAAGACCTGTCAGCAAACCTTCCATCGTATCGCTTTGTTTACGAAGTTGGTCAACATTGGAATTACTCTTACTGATCATCTCGCAGATGCTGTCTGACTGATGACGAATCTCTTCAACACTTTGTGCAATGTTGTCAGCGACTACGCCTTGTTCTTCAGCCGCGGTAGCAATTTGAGTGCTGCTATCTGAAATAGATTGGTTCTTTTCCGCTAATGAACCGATCTCGACGTTCACTTCTGACATCAGGGTTTGGCCTTCATTAGCATTGTTCACCGTGACTTCCATCAGCTTGGTCAGTGATTGGCTGTTACGTTGTAATGACTCAATCATACTTTGGATTTCAACCGTTGCTTGCTGAGTACGACCGGCAAGGGCACGAACTTCATCGGCAACAACAGCAAATCCACGACCTTGCTCGCCAGCACGTGCGGCTTCGATAGCTGCGTTCAACGCTAACAGGTTAGTCTGTTCAGAAATACCGTTGATGGTTGTGACTACTTCATCGATCTGCGCCGCGTTGGCATCCAGTTCTTCTACTGCTTGTGAAGCGGACTGGATCTCTTGAGATAGGCTAGAGATAGACTCCAGTGTATTTGAAACCTTGACTTGACCGCTCTGAGCAACGCCGCGAGCGTCCATCGTTTGTGAGCTAGACGCATGAGCAAGGGTAGCGACTTCGCGAATGGTAGCCGCCATTTGTTCCGTTGCACTTGCTAAGCTATTCAGGTGTTCTTGTTGGTTACCTGAGATGTCTGAACTTTGTTGTGTTGACTGGTTCAAGTCCGAGCTGATCTGCTGCATGAGAGCGACAGACTCTTGGATTGATAGAACCATGTTTTGTTCACGCTCCGCAACTTTATCGATTGTAATCGCGATTTCACTGAACTCGTCACGAACTAAGAAGTAGTTCATGCGGCAAGTTAAGTCGCCATTCGCAAGCGTGTTCAGAGCTTTGTTCATAGAGAACATCGCGCCGCCAATAAAGGTCATGATGTAGTAAACACCTAGTGCGATAAGCGTTAGGGTTACAGCGATGATAGAAACCTGAGTCGTCGATAGAGCAGACCAAAGGTTTTGGTCATGGTTAGCAACTAGGCTGAACGCTCCATTCATCACTGAAACAGAACCAGCACCGTAGCCTAAAGAGATGGTTTCAGAGCTGCTGACAAGCTGAGCTACTTGATCTTTAGTGAGTTGACCCGCTTCGATAAGCCCTTTCATCAAGAGCATTTCTTCTTGATAAAGGTGAGCAAGTAAAGAGTCCGCGGCACTATCTAAAACGAGAGTTAATATAACCAGGGCGAGAAGAGGCAATAAGAAGAGTAGATAGAACTTTTCTTGGATTTTTAGGTGAATGAGATATTTGTCAATCCAACGAAATGGGATTTCTTTCATAATCGTTATACTCGAAGTAAGTCCACCAATAAGCGGTGAATGAATAGAAACTCGACTATATCATTCATATAATTTATGAGGCAACGTTATGGAAAGTTCACAATATATTTTTGTCGTGTCAGGCGTAGTTCAATGTGTTGGGTTCCGTTACCACACCAGTAGGCAGGCGCAAGCTATGGGTCTCTCAGGTTATGCAAAGAACTTAAATGATGGTCGAGTTGAAGTGTTAGTTGTCGGAGAGAGTCAGCAAATTGAGAAGTTACATGCTTGGCTCTATATTGGCCCTTCGAGCGCAACAGTAGACAACGTTGTGATGCATCAAGTTAAAGATAGTGAGCGCCAAGACGTACGCATAGGGGCGTTTAAAATACTGTAGTTGTAGCACTACAGTATTTTATATTGAACGTAACTTAATGACCTAAAGCGGGTTAGGTTTTACAAGCACTTTGCTGGTTTAGGTAAACCGGCGAGCTTGGTCGCTTGTTTTGCAGGGCCTTTTTTGAATAACTTGAAAAGGTACTTACTATTGCCTTTTTCTGGGCCGTGAGCTTTTTCCATTGCTTTAACGAGCATGCGAACCGCTGGTGAGGTGTTGAACTCTTCGTAAAAGCTCCTTACAAAATGTACGACTTCTAAGTGTGCATCTGTAAGTTCAATCGCCTCGTCTTGAGCAAGAATTTCAATCATGCCTTCTTCCCATTGCGTGTAATCCAATAGGTAGCCTTGAGCGTCGGTTTCGATTTGCTTGCCGTTATATTCAAACATGTTTAATCCAGAATCCAATTAACTATGCGGATAGGGTACATGACCAAGTTTGTCTTTCTCAACAGAAATTGTAGCTATCCAATGAAATATCGTACTTATAGATACAAAAAAGCCCAAGAGGTAGGCTCTTGGGCTAGATATTCTTCAATGATGGGAACGATTAGTCGTCGCTGCCCATGATGCCTAGGATGCTTAGTAGGCTGATGAAGATGTTGTAGATCGATACGTACAAGCTGATCGTTGCAGAGATGTAGTTTGTTTCACCGCCACGAATGATGTTTTGCGTTGTAAGCAAGATAACACCAGTCGAGAACAGGATGAACATACCGCTCATTGCCAATGATAGTAGAGGCATTTGTAGGAAGATGTTTGCAACCATACCTACAAGTAGTACTACGAAACCCGCTAATAGCATGCCATTAAGGAACGACAGGTCACGCTTAGTTGTTAGTGCGTAAGCTGATGCGCCCATAAACGCCAGTGCTGTACCGCCAAGTGCAGTTAGGATGACATCACCCATGCCTGCGCCAACGTACATGTTTAAGATTGGACCGATGGTGTAGCCTAAGAAACCTGTAAATAGGAATGTGAAGACTAGACCCATGCTGTTGTCACGGTTCTTTTCTGTTAGGAAAAGTAGGCCGTAGAAGCCAACTAGCATGATAATAAGACCCGGGCGAGGAAGGTTCATCGCCATGGATACGCCTGCTACAACAGCAGACCAAAGTAGTGTCATAGACAGTAATGCGTAGGTGTTACGCAACACTTTATTGGTTTGCAGAGCACTTTCTTGAGATGCTGTGCGTGAAAACATAGGGCTGTTCATAATCTTCCTCGTAAGGTGACTTCAATAGTTATTAGTACATTTATGGGGGTGAAAGTTCGAAAAATCAAGTCTCTCATTCCTCTTGTATACGTAAAATAATAATCAAAATAGTCGGTTAAGTGTTTCTGAAGGTGTAACAAAGTATTTCTTAAAGTGCAGTTAAGGTTCGTTGTTCAATTTTAATCGCACTGAATCGCTGTTTATAATCTTGAAAAACTAATTATAACACTGAAAACAAAGAGGCGACCTAAGCCGCCTCTGTAGTTTATGCATCATAACACATTAGTGGTGTAAGATTTGGCTTAAGAAGTTCTGCGTTCTGTCTGATTGTGGGTTTTCAAAGAAATCGACAGGGTTGTTCTCTTCTATGATTTCACCGGCATCCATGAAGATAACGCGATCCGCGACCTCTTTAGCAAAGCCCATCTCGTGCGTTACACAAAGCATCGTCATGCCTTCTTCTGCAAGCTCAACCATTACGTCTAACACCTCACGAACCATTTCTGGATCGAGCGCCGACGTTGGCTCATCAAACAGCATCACTTGAGGGTTCATACACAAAGAGCGAGCGATAGCTACACGCTGCTGTTGACCACCTGAAAGCTGACCTGGGAACTTGTCCGCTTGCTCAGGGATTTTTACGCGCTCTAGGTACTTCATTGCAATCGCATCGGCTTCTTCTTTTGGCATCTTTTTGACCCAGATTGGAGCCAGAGTACAGTTCTCTAATACCGTCAGATGTGGAAACAGATTGAAGTGTTGGAAACACATGCCGACATCTCTACGCACGGCTTCAATGTTCTTTAGGTCTTCCGTTAATTCATTACCTGAAACGAAGATATGACCTTTTTGGTGCTCTTCTAATCGGTTGATGCAGCGGATCATCGTTGATTTACCAGAGCCTGAAGGGCCACAGATAACGATTTTCTCGCCTTTTTTAACTTCTAAATTGATGTTCTTAAGTACGTGGAATTCACCGTACCACTTGTTCATGTCTTTCAACTCGATCATAAGACCTTGAGAGTTGTTTTCTGTCTGCTGCGTCATAATACGTCCTTGATCTTGTTAATTATCGTTTGTGACCGGTGTGAAGTCTGTTTTCTAGCCATATCGAATATCTCGACATGCCAAAACAAAACACCCAGAACACTAACGCGACAAATACATAACTTTCTGTTGAATACCCAAGCCATTCAGGGTCGGTATTCGCGGCTTGGCCAATTCCTAGTACATCAAACATACCAATAATCAAAACAAGACTGGTATCTTTAAACAAACCAATGAAGGTGTTCACAATTGAAGGAATCGTGATTTTAAGAGCTTGAGGTAGAATGATAAGCCCAGTCTTTTTCCAGTAGCTTAACCCCAGAGCATCAGCTGCTTCGTATTGGCCTTTTGGTATTGCTTGTAGACCACCTCGAATTACTTCGGCCATGTAGGCTGCACTGAATAGAACTACCCCTACAAGTGCTCGAATGAGCTTATCGGTTTCTGTCCCTTCTGATAAAAAGAGTGGCAGCATTACTGAAGCCATGAATAGAACTGTAATGAGCGGTACGCCACGCCAAATTTCGATGTATACGGTACACATACTGCGAATGATCGGCATCTCTGAGCGGCGCCCAAGAGCAAGTGCAACACCAATAGGGAGTGACACTACAATACCAACAAGTGCGATGACCAGTGTAACCAGTAGGCCGCCCCATTTATGGGTATCAACAACTTCTAACCCAAAGACGCCACCGTATAGCAAGCCAGCAATGATAAATGGGTAGATGTTGACGAAGAACAACCAAATCCACGTACGTTTAGGTGTTTTTTCATAAGCCAGTAAGGCTACAAAAATGGCCAACGTTGCATAGAAGAGGCGAGGTCGCCACAGTTCAGCTTCTGGGTAGAAGCCATACATGAATTGGTCCCAACGAACGCTGATAAAAACCCAACAAGCGCCTTCGCTAGTACAGGCATCACGTGTGGTTCCTATCCAGTCGGCACTGATGAATGCCCAATCCGCTATTGCCCATAATAGGGTGAAAGCAAAGTAAGCAAGAATCACAGTGACGACGCTGTTAACAGGTCCATTAAATAGATTTTTTCTTAACCAACCGACTGGCCCAACAGTATTCGCTGGAGGCGGAAGATCAGGTTGAAATTGATGTGTACTCATCTTATCTCTCCACCAATGCTACTTTGCGGTTGTATATGTTCATTAGAGCGGACGTTAATAGGCTCAAGGTTAGGTAGACGCCCATTGTCATCGCGATTACTTCGATAGCTTGTCCAGTTTGGTTAAGTGTTGTTCCTGCAAATACAGAGACAAGATCAGGATAACCAATGGCCATCGCAAGTGATGAGTTTTTGGTCAGGTTTAGATACTGACTGGTTAGTGGTGGGATAATGATTCTTAATGCTTGTGGAATGATGACAAGCTTTAGAGTTCTAGAACGTGGGATGCCTAGAGACATCGCAGCCTCAGTTTGCCCATGGTTTACCGCGTTAATACCTGAACGAACAATCTCAGCAATGAACGCTGCTGTATAGATACTTAAAGCGAGCATCAATGCAGCAAGCTCAGGGATTATCGTAACACCACCCTTGAAGTTAAACCCTTTCAACACAGGGTAATCTGCAGAGATAGGCATGCCCATAACAAAGTAAGTTATCAACGGTAAGCCTAAAATCAACGCAGCGGCAATTCGCAACATCGGTGTTTGTTGGCCGGTCAGTTTCTGTCTGTTCTTAGCCCAGATGTTGATAATAAACGTAGCGATAATACCGACAATCAATGATGCGATGACAATGCTACTGCCTTGCTCAAAGACTGGAGCAGGGAAGTACAACCCGCGTACGTTCAAGAAAATTGCTTCACCTAGACTCATACTTTGACGAGCAGAAGGCAAGGCTTGTAGAACGGCGAAATACCAGAAAAAGATTTGTAATAGCAGAGGGATATTTCGGAATATCTCAATGTAGACAGCTGCAAATCGGCTAACTAGCCAGTTTGAAGAGAGTCTAGCGATACCCATACTAAAGCCCAGCACTGTCGCTAGCATGATGCCGAGTACTGAAACCAAAGCGGTATTGAGAAGACCAATAAAGAATGTACGACCGTATGAGAAGGTCTCGTCGTATTCAATCAGTGTTAAGCCGATACCAAAACCAGCTTCTTGGGAGAGAAAATCAAAACCAGTGGTGATACCACGGGAATCTAAGTTTGTGAGTGCATTATTTACAATCGTGTAAAAGAAAGCACAAAGCGCCCCGACGGCGATAATTTGGAAAATGATGGAGCGAAAAGTGGGGTTGTAAAATAAGTTGGCACTTTTGGGCTGTGGCTTTGCCTGAGCTGGAGAAATAGTTTCATTAGGTTTCATACTACTATAACCTCAAATCCATTTAATAAATAGGGCGGAAAACTCCGCCCTAATTGATGCTTGAAAATTTATTAACGGATTGGTGGAGCGTACATAAAGCCGCCCGCATTCCATAATGCATTTACACCACGAGAGATTTGAAGTGGAGAACCTGTACCAACAGTACGCTCAAAACTCTCACCGTAGTTACCAACTTGCTTAATTACTTGGTAACCCCAGTCGTCGCGAATGCCAAGGCCTTTACCTTTAGGACCGTCTACACCAAGAATACGTTTGATGTTTGGATCTTTTGACTTAAGCATTTCGTCTGCATTTTTAGAAGAGATGCCGTATTCTTCCGCGTTAATCATTGCTGAAAGTGTCCACTTAGCAACGTTAAACCATTGATCATCATCTTGACGAACAACAGGGCCTAGAGGCTCTTTAGAGATGATTTCAGGAAGTACTTCTGCAGATTTAGGATCAGCTAGGTTTAGGCGAAGTGCGTATAGACCAGATTGGTCAGTTGTTAGTACGTCACAACGACCTGCGTCGAAACCTTTCGATGTTTGTGCTGCCGTATCGAATACCACTGGCTTGTAAGACATGCCACTGTTACGGAAGTAGTCGGCTAGGTTAAGTTCAGTTGTTGTACCTGATTGAACACATACAGAAGCGCCATCAAGCTCTTGAGCACTTGTTAGGCCAAGTTCTTTCTTAACCATGAAGCCTTGACCATCGTAGTAGTTAACGCCTACGAAGTTCAGACCTAGAGCAGTGTCACGATGTAATGTCCATGTTGTGTTACGAGATAGTACGTCGATTTCGCCAGATTGAAGCGCAGTAAAACGCTCTTTTGCTGTTAGAGGTACATACTTAACTTTAGTCTTGTCACCGAGTACAGCCGCTGCAAGAGCTTGACAATACTCAACATCAATTCCTTCCCATTCACCTTTTGAGTTAGGGTTAGAGAACCCTGGAAGACCGGTACTTACACCACAAGTTAGAAAACCTTGAGATGTGACTTTGTCCAGAGTGCTTTCTGCCGCTGATGCCGATGTTGCCATCATCGCAGTTGATGCAGCTACTACTGAAGCAAGAAGTGTTAGTTTATTTGTCATTTGTATCCTTCCTTGTTAACCAGGTGACACCTGATACTCGTGCTCGTTTGAGTTTCTCTTATGTGTTGCGTTTTCTATGACCTTGTTATTCAAATTAAACGAGTTGCATTTTGCAAATGAAACTGTGTGCGATTTAAACAACTGTTTATAAGGTTAGGAAAGGATCCGTAGTTTCACAAATGTATAATTTAAAAAGAATTTTGAATGAAATCACAAATCCGAACACAATTAGAATGACCAAATGTTAAGTGAATGTAAATAGTGCAACGGTTCACACTGTTGGTGCAACGAGATTTAGATTTTTATATTGATAATCGACTAGATAAATATTCTGAATAAACATCACAATGATGAAATATTAAACTCAAGAAATGTTGAAATTTGGTCAATAAATATTTTTATTACACTTCGATAGTTATGAATATGCTCCAAATTTGGTAGCATGGCTGAATAGTTATTGAAGTAGTCTCAAGGAAGAACATGCGTTATTTCCCAATGTTTTTGGATGTAGAAAATAAGCCAATCTTAGTGGTTGGTGGGGGTGAGGTTGCTTGCCGTAAAGTCGATAGCTTACTACGAGCGGGAGCGGATGTGACTTTGGTGTCTCCCAAGGTAGCGCCTTACTTAAAGCAGCTTGTGGACGAGAACAAGCTTCACTGGGTTCAAAACTTTTACTCGTCACAGATCATATCGAAAAATTACTTGCAGGTTTGGGCCACAACAGACAACCCAAGCTTGAATCACCAAGTGTATAATGATGCGAAAAAACTGGGCATTTTAGTCAATGTGGTTGACGATCTTCCTTACTGCGACTTCATCACACCTTCGATGATAAATCGCGGCAGAATCCAAATTGCCATCTCTAGTGGCGGGGCATCACCTGTTTTAGTAAGAAATATCAGAGAAAAACTCGAAACGGTATTGCCACAAAACATAGGTTTGATAGCAGACTTCGGTGCATCAAAACGCAATTCAATCAAAGAGTCATTCCCAACCGTCGACGAGCGTCGTAAATTTTGGGAGCGTTTCTTGTCATCCAGCTTTATCGAGCAGGTGAATGACAGAGAGCAGTTAGAGTCTTACTACCAGCAAGCGCTAACCGAAGGCATTGATAGCGAAGGGCAGGTCACTTGGATTGAATTCGAGCAAGATGTCGAGCTGCTGTCTATGAAGGCTTTACGTTTGATGCAGGAGGCAGAGCTCGTACTTTCACCGAGCGATTGTCCATTTGAATTTATCGACCTGTGCCGCCGAGATGCAGAAAGAGAGAGCTACGCCAACAGCGGAGAGCTATCAACAAAGCTTGAGCAAGCAAGAGCAGAGAAATTACGAGTGTGTGTGTTTATTCCACCAGCAAGCGTAGAGTTTAATCTGTTGGTCGGCAAAGATCTAAAATTGTCAGCAGCCCAAGTACTCAGTTGAGGTAATTGCTTCTAGTTGAAATGAGAGCTTTCTGGTTGTTTGAAATCGGCTAGAGGCTCGGAATAAAACTAAAGCTGGACCAGATAAATAAAAAGCCACTTCGAGAAGTGGCTTTTTGCTATTTCAAACACGACATTGTGCTGATGAATGAGCAACCCAAATAGGCGGTCGCTCAAACTCAATAATTAGTCGCGGAAGTTGTCAAACTGGAAAGGTTGACCAAGTTCACCGCCGCGAACTAGAGCCATAACAGCTTGTAGGTCATCACGCTTCTTACCAGTAACACGAACTTTGTCGCCTTGGATAGAAGCTTGAACTTTAACTTTGTTGTCTTTGATTAGCTTAACGATCTTCTTAGCGACATCAGTTTCAATGCCTTGCTTAAAGATAACCGTTTGGTGCCAAGTGCGACCTGTTTGGTCTGCCGCTTTCGCTTCCATCGCGTTAGGATCAACATTACGCTTCGTTAGGTTGCTGCGAAGGATATCGCGCATTTGCTTCAGTTGAAAATCGTCTTGAGCAGTCAATTTTACTGATTCATCTTTGTAATCAAAGCTTGCGTCAACGCCGCGGAAATCGAAACGAGTCGATAGTTCACGGTTTGCGTTGTCTACTGCGTTACGCAGTTCTACTGCTTCTACTTCAGAGATAATGTCAAATGATGGCATTGTGTTGTTTCCTTAAGCTAAGTTTCTATCTTTAATTGCTGTTGCAAGCATGTCTAGCATTGTTGCAGTATCTTCCCAGCTTAGGCATGGGTCAGTAATCGACTTGCCATATTCTAGGTTGTTGATATCTGTCATTGGCTGGTTGCCTTCAATAATGAAGCTCTCTGCCATAATGCCTGCAATTTGGTTCTTGTTAGATTTAATTTGCTCACAAATGTCTTGTGCAACTTCTAACTGCTTACGGTGCTGTTTCTGACAGTTAGCGTGGCTAAAGTCTACAACCAAACGTTGAGGTAGATCGAATTCAGCCAGTTGCTTACACGCAGCATCTACAGATTCAGCGTCGAAGTTAGGGCCTTTATCACCACCACGTAGAATAACGTGACCGTATGGGTTGCCAGAAGTACGGTAAACCGTCATGCGGCCGTTCTTATCTGGAGAGTAGAAGTAATGTGAAGCATGTGCTGCACGAATTGCATCGATAGCAATCTTGATGTTGCCGTTGGTCGCGTTCTTGAAGCCAACAGGGCAAGACAGTGCAGAAGCCATTTCACGGTGAATCTGAGATTCAGTTGTACGAGCGCCAATCGCACCCCAAGTGATAAGGTCTGCAATGTACTGACCTGTGATCATATCAAGGAATTCAGTCGCGGTAGCTAGGCCAAGCTTGTTGATATCTAGCAGAAGCTTACGAGCTTTGTTCAAGCCTGTTTCAAGTGCGTATGAACCATCAAGGTTAGGATCTGTAATCAAACCCTTCCAACCTACAACAGTACGAGGCTTCTCGAAGTAGGTTCTCATTACAACGAACAGTTCATCTTTGTACTGGTCTTGAATTTTGCTTAGGCGCTCAGCGTAATCAAGTGCCGCATCTGTATCGTGAACAGAGCAAGGGCCTACGATAACTAATAGGCGGTTATCACGACCAGTTAGGATATCTTCGATTTGGCGGCGAGAATTTTTAATGCGCTCAGCAACGTCGTCAGTAATAGGGTGTGCATTGCCTAGTTCGGCAGGAGTTGGCATAGGACCCAGAGCTTGGGTTCTCAACTCATCAGTTTTTAATGGCATGTGATAGCTTTTTTATTCTATTGCGAAGTGGTTAAGATAACGGAATTGAACAGAGGAATAAACTCTATTGAGTCAAAGTTATCTCAGTTATTGCTAATATTCTTATTTTTATCAGCAGGCCAGCGTCAAATAAGGGATTTTCACTTGTATTAACAGGCAGCTATCGGTATTTTCGTTTGAACACAACATAAAAATGCTGGAGCAGCAATGACTCAAGAAAATCAAAGCACTTTGCACCCAGAACTCGTCTTAGGTGATGTGCTGCCTTCTTACAACGATAATAATAATTCTAACCACTTATACGTTTCATTATCAGAATTAGTGATGGATCGTGTCTTCTACCACCCAAGTATCGAGAGTCACTTAGATACTTTGACTGATATTGAAAAAACGTCTTTAGAAGCGATCCTTGGCGATAAAACAGTCGATGAGCATTTTGTTTCGACCTTAGTGATTGCCATTCAAGCTGCCGTTCAGCCAAATCACACTTCTGTTCGTATCGCATTAAGCAGTGCAGACAGCTATGGATTCCGTTCGCTGCTTGGCGGGAACTGTGAAGCAGAAGAGATTAACCCTGCACTAGGTGTTCGTGGCGTTGCTCGTTACGCGACACCAGAATACAGCAAGGCTTTCGCTTTAGAGTGTCAGGTCATTAAAACATTGCGTGAGCAGGGTATTAACGTTGAAGTGGTTGTGCCTTATGTACGAACATTAAGCGATGCCGCTAAGATTATTGACCTGCTTGCCGAGCAAGGGCTACCACGCGGCCTTAACGGTTTGAAAGTACTGTTCTCGTGCGATGTGCCGTCTGCAGTGCTACTGAGCGAACGTTTACTGCATTACTTCGATGGTGTAGTGGTAAACGTTGATAGCTTAGCGTCTTTCACTTTAGGCGTAGACAAACACAATGAAGCTCAGCAACACGCTTTTGATCCACAAAACGAAGCGGTTATTACCTTGTTGGATATGATTGTTAAAGCAACCCTGAACGCGAAGAAGCCAGTGCTGCTAGTAACTCAAGGCTTAGTGGATTACCCACGTCTACAAGGTTACATAGCTGATCTTGAATGCGTAGAAACGGTCGTGACTGCGTAAATCGATTAGCTTGCCTGATAAGCCGACTTAAGGCGCTAATGCTTTGAGAATGAAAGAGATATCATTGTGCGATGATATCTCTTTTTTGTAACATTTTTTTGACATTCTTATCGCTAGTCGATTAACTGGTCTGATGACTAACTTGGCTAGGTAATTCGAATGTTGACCCCTCTACAAAAAGCAAATTTCTACTTAAGCATGTTTGGCTTTTTCAAAGTCCCACTTATCTGGTTGTGCCGACCAAAACTACTCGCGTTGGACAACCAACATGTTGAAGTGAAAATCCCGCTTAGAAGGCGTACTAAGAATCACCTTAACAGTATGTACTTTGGCGTTTTGGCTGTAGGTGCGGATGTCGCGGGTGGGTTTCTTGCGATGAGCAAATCTCAGCAGCAAGGTGAAAAGATCTCGTTGGCTTTTAAAGAGGTGACGGGTAACTTTTTGAAGCGCCCTGAAGGTGATGTGCATTTCACTTGTAACGACGGTGAGCTGATCAACACTATGCTGGCAGAAACCATGTCGACCGGAGAACGGGTCAATCAACCCGTAACCATTATCGCGACTTGCCCATCTTTACATGGTGACGAGCCGATGGCGGAGTTCACGCTTACGCTTTCAATTAAGAAAGTCCCTTCAAGAAAATAGCGATTAAATAATAGATTTTGGTTTAGAAGTCATGGGTAACGTTGAAGAGATAAAACAACGGTATGTGAATGGTTTCCACATACCGTTATAGAGAACTTTATAACGGCTCTATGACTCTTGAGTGATCTGCTCAATATCAACTATTTTTGAACGGTTCATAACGATCTTCCAACGGTAGTAGGTTGGTTCGTTATCATGGTTGTTCTCTTTAATGATCAGGTTGAGAAGATGACGCTTTTCTACTGATTCGCGGCTCACTTGTCCTTCATTCAAGCGGTAGATCTTGTTTGAGCCTTTATCCATCAACCGTGTCAGCGCTCTTAGGCTGATCGATAACGTTTCACGAGTCTCCTCATAACCACTCATAAAGGTCGATGTCGACATCTCAGTATGAGAGCGGTAATGCAAGATTTGCTCTTCACGTTGTACCACACGCTTTTTACGGATCGACTGAATGCGATCTGCAAGCTTAGAAAAATTTGCGTAGTCCAACCATTCCAGTTTATGGCCTACTGACTTGTTGGTCGTTGGATCATAGTAACGACGCTTCCATTTTGGCTTGCCTTTACGCAGCCAGCGCCAAAGGATGTCTCTCAAGTCATCTTTAAAGATCTCACGCAGTGCGTAAATGAAAGACATTGCCACGATGAAAGAGGCGGTAATCTCACCAAGAAAGTCACGAGCCAAGATCACAGTAGTGGTCACGACAACCATCACCAAACCGGTCGCGATGCCTTTCACGGCACGCTTAACGTTCTTACCCATCGACGTTGTCTTTTCTTTAAGCACGATAGGGTGTTCAATCAAACGACGCAGCAAACGCATCTTGTTACTCAAGCGGGTAACGTCCTCTCGAACTCTTGCTGAGTTGTAGCGGTTCAGTTTACGGTGCGCGGTCTCTTTATCACAAAGCGTTAAGAGTCGTTCTTTAATCGTTGAATACTCACTACCTCGTGGCATGTGTGAAACTAGCGATAGGAACTTTTGCTCGGTATACCAAGATAGGTAGTTATCGATATTAGCGTAGTAGCGCTTGAGATTTTCTTCGTAAGGGATGCTTCGGCGTAGCTTCTTCAAGATATCTAAAGCCAATTCAATGACTTCATCTACTTCATCAGCCGTTACGTCGTCACTATCAGTTTTATTTAAGCTGCTGACTGCTTTATCTAACGCGATAACATATTGGTAGGCAAACAGACTCAAACTGACACGATACTGTGTTGTAGATAAGCGTCCACGTTTTGCCAAGCGACTGTGTACCAAAGGTAAAAGTGTTTTGTCACTATAGTAGGCACGTTTTTGAGTGATTGAGCTGTAGAAAAAGGCACTTTCAGAAAGCACTTCAGGAGTCAGTCCAAGTTCACCGGGAATGAATAGATAAACGTCCATGTCGAGCTTTTTGGTCTTAGCCATGGCATGGTTAATTTTAAGTGTTATCGCATCTTGTTTATCAACGGTGATCAACGATGTCTCCTAGAATGTAAAAATATGAATGAAACTAGCGAAAGCATATCAGAGATCACGTATAATCTCCGCCAAATTTAAAGTAGAGACAACCTTGATGATTAATATTGGTCAAATAAACAACTTAGAAGTAGTAAAACAAGCAGACTTCGGTGTATTCCTTGGCGCGAGCGACTATGGAACCGTGTTGCTGCCGAAACGATTTACTCCTGAAGGTGTTGAAATTGGTCAAAAGCTAGATGTTTTCTTATACATAGATTCTGACAACCAGATCGCTGCAACGACTGAAAAACCAATAGCTCAAGTAGGCCAGTTTGGTTTGATGACGGTTGAAGGTGTTAACAGCACTGGTGCATTCATGAGCTGGGGCGTGAAAGGTAAAGACCTTCTTGTTCCTTTCAGCGAGCAGCGTGGCCGTTTAAACGAAGGTCAGTCAATCTTAGTATATGTGTATATCGATAAAGCATCGAGCCGTATCGTTGGTACAACGAAGTTCAACAAATGGTTAGACAACACGCCTGCGACTTATAAGCAAAATGAGCAAGTCGATCTCATTATCGCTGAGCGCAGCCAGTTAGGTTACAAAGCGATCGTGAACGGTGAACACTGGGGTATGATTTTCCCATCTGACATCATCGGTAAGCTGTTCATTGGTAAAACACTAAAAGGCTACATTAAAAACGTTCGTGAAGAAGACGGTAAGATTGATTTGTCTCTTCAGAAGGTTGGTGTGGCTAAGATGGATGACCTAAGCACTAAGGTTCTTGACCTGCTTGAGAAGAAAGGCGGTTACCTGCCTTTGAATGATAAGTCTTCTCCTGAAGTTATTTTCTCTGCATTCAGAACCAGCAAAGGTACGTTCAAGAAGACAATTGGTGGTCTATACAAATCTGGCAAGATCACTATCGACAAAGAAGGTATCAGCTTAGTTAAGTAAGCGGTCCTTTCGGTCAAAAAAAAGCCCAAACCTTCCTGTTTGGGCTTAGGGGAAAGGGCTCCGAAGAGCCTACGCTAATCGTTTTAATCTTTTGACTGTTAGATTGAAGTCTAGTTTAGATTCTCTAAAGTGCGATTTTTCTTTTTGGAAATAGTGACTTGAATTGATATTTATATAATTAGCTGTTGATTTACAAGCGCTCGCACACTGACTTATATGGCCGATAGAATAGAAAAAGCCCAAACAATTAACGTTGTTTGGGCTTTTTGTTTATTAAGGTGTATTCAGTGCGAACGCTTTTAGAAAAGGTTCTTATCGCGCACGAGTTCGCGTGGTAAACCGTTCTTCACTCGGTTGCCAACCCACTTACCAAGGCCGATGATTGCACCATTGTACTTCACTAGTACTTCACCTTTTCCTGACAAGTTTTCAGGGCGAACATCGCGGCCCATGAACCATTCACGAGCATCTTCAATACTAAGCTCTACAACATTAGCTTCATTACCTGTTGCGAGCGTTGTCGCTACTTGGTGCTGCCAGCGGTAACCTTTTTTATGGGTTTCAGCGATCTTGATTCCCATGCGAGAAAAACGGAACTCACCGATCATCGGCTCTAGCGCTTCTGGGAATAGCCAAACGTCTTTGTCGCGAATCCAAACCTGAGTATCGCTTGGCAATTCGATATCGAGAGTACTCATTAGTTGTTCAGCGACTTCTTGCTGAGTTTTCTTTGATGCTTTTTCAAATGGGAATTTACCCATACGTTTTTTAACTTCTGGTGGAGTAACAGACGCTAGTTTACGGATACGTGCAACAAAGAAACCTTCAGAGTCATAGACCTGTGGGAAGATGTGAAGAAAGCCTTCTTCTGTCGTGGTTGCTTTTGCGTTGTCGAATAGTGATTCCAGAGATTCGAATTCAACCGCATCACCAAAGGTTTCTTTTAGGTGATGACACACTTGTTGGTTCTCTTCGGTGCTAAGCGTACACGTTGAGTAAACCAAAACACCATTAGGTTTAAGAGCATGGAATGCACTTTCAATCAGATCTTTTTGCGTGTCGGCAATGTCGACCACTGATTGATACGTCCAGTTCTTCATCGCATCGGCATCTTTACGAATGGTGCCTTCGCCAGAGCAGGGTGCGTCTAGCAACACAGCATCAAACTGTTCTGGTAACCAACCACCAAAAACTCGACCGTCAAAGTTACTTAGAGCGGCATTACGAACGCCACAACGTTCGATGTTAGCGTGAAGGACTTTCACACGGCTTGCTGCATACTCATTGGCAACCAATACACCGCGATTATTCATTAGCGCAGCAATTTGCGTTGTTTTAGAACCGGGGGCAGCCGCAGTGTCTAACACCGCTTGGTAATCGGCTTCACCTTGGAAAAGTGCCGAAGGTGGCATCATCGAGCTTGCTTCTTGGATGTAGAAAAGACCAGACATGTGTTCTGCCGTATTACCTAGTGGCGCTTCACTTTCATCAGCTGTAATCCAAAAGCCCGTTTCGCACCAAGGTACAGGTTCCAGTTCCCAGCCTTTCTCTTTTGCTCGTACTAGGAAATCTTCAACACTGATTTTCAATGTATTGACTCGAATACTTTTACGAAGTGGTTTTTGGCATGACGCAACAAAAGAAGCCATATCTAGATGACTAGGCATGATTGCTTCGATGTGCGTTAGGAATTCTTCAGGAATATATACGTTAGCGTGCAAAAGAGTATCTCGATTTATTGCATTAATGCGGGGAGTTTAAAGCAAAATGAGGCCGTCCTAAACCATATTTGCAGCAAACAACAAAAATGCAGCCTAATGGCTGCATTTTGATGAAGAATTAATCTTCCAGAAACGTCAGAGAGTTCACTCTATGGACGAGGAATTGCGGTTCTCCATGATTTCCACTCATCTTCGGCTTGAGGATAGAGGTAGAAAGACTGATCTTCGCTTGCTACTGGTTGAAGTTCATTTGTCGGTGGCGTTGAGAATGTAATACCACCTCTTAACAAGCTGTCTACCGTTCCGGCTTTGATGTTTGCGCCTGACAGGCCGATAGAGACATCGACGCCCGACACGTTCCAGAACACGGTGTTTGCGCGGATTAGATACGCGTAGTCAGGTTCTATTTGAATCGTAGATATGATGCGATCAGCAAACTCGCCCAGCTGAACATCTATAACACTGCCAATTTCTAGTTCACGGAATAGGATAGGTGTACCTTCAGATACTGAGCCGCGCGTTTCGCTTTGCAGTTGGAATATCTTGCCTTCAGGCTGCACAGGTCCTTTGCTAAGCTCAAATTTCGTGTTTCTTTCACCTTTGCCCGGGTCTACGTTGATGTGTTTAGAGAGCAGCGCAGAGACGTTTTTGATGCCATTAAGGCCAATCTCAGGTTCTGCCAACCAGAAGTGACTGTTCGTCACGGCAATCTTGTCGACGTACTCAGGTAAAATACGCGCAGTAATTTCAATGCCGCCCTTGTTGAAGTTCGGAATCACCAAAGTAACCTCACCAACAGTGACACCTTGATATTTGATCGCCATGCCCTTGTTGACTTCTTGATCGCCAGAAGAGGTGATAGTAATCGCGCGGCCAAATTTTCGA
The DNA here is from genome assembly GCF_041473835.1 of Vibrio sp. 10N.222.55.A1. Classification (NCBI taxonomy): domain Bacteria; kingdom Pseudomonadati; phylum Pseudomonadota; class Gammaproteobacteria; order Vibrionales; family Vibrionaceae; genus Vibrio; species Vibrio sp. 10N.222.55.A1. The sequence continues at coordinate 76,579 of NZ_JBFRSX010000043.1, forward strand.
GCAGATTTTGAATCTTTGTAAAGTTTCCACACGTCACCAAGTTTGTTGTCGATTCCCGGCAGAGAGTCAAAAGCAATACCGCCTTGGATAAGGGTTTTAACTGGTGCCGCTTTAATGCTGATACCCGATAGCGACGCATCAACCTCAACGCCTGATCGGTTCCAGAAAACAGTGTGCTTGTTGAGTAAGTGCGTGTAACGATTTTCGATTGTGACTTTGATTCTTACGCCACCGTCGGCAAGCTGAAAATCAGAAATACTACCCACTTGTAGGTTGCGGTAGAGGAGTGGACTGCCTTTAGAAATTGAAGGTAACTCACTGGCAAACAAAGAAAGTGTCTTTGAACCAGACTGATTAAACTTAGCAATTTCTGCTAACGACTTACTTTGGAAAAGTTGGTAGTCCGTTCGAGCTTCAGATTTACCTTCACTCACAAAGCTAATCGAGCCGGTAAGAAGCTGTTTTGCTGGTGGGACCGTAACACTCAAGCCTGATTCGGTTAGCTCTGCAGTCGCACTACCTGTCACAAAGAAACGGTTGTGGCTTTTGATAAGGTGCGCGTACTCATTATCGATAAGTGCATCCATGAAGACTTCGTGTTTATCAGAGCCCGTACCAACACCATCAACTAATCCCACATGGATGATAGAGCCAACGGCAATGCCTTTGTAGAGAAGTTGTGTACCGACATCTAACCCGAACGAATTGTTCGACGTTAAGCGAATCGCAACGGATTTCTCTTGTTCCTGACTGAATTCATTTTTGCGGATTGCAGTAAATCGACGCGCCTTTTCACCTTCACCCGGTACCAAGGTTAAAAAGTTACCTGTCACTAAATTGGCAATGTTTTTCATGCCAGTAAGCGACAGTTCAGCCTCTTCTAGAACGAATTTACTGCCGCTGTTTAAAAAGTCACTGAATGCCGGTTGGATAGCGGCAGATGCAACGACGTTTTCACGCCCTTCACTTAGCGATAAATCAGTGATTTGACCGATTTCAATGCCGCGATACATGATCGGAGCGCCCGTTGCACTGATCTTGTTATCATCGGGAACAGCGATCTTGATAGAGATACCACGACCTGCTGTTTTCAAATCTGGGTAAAGTTTGAATTTGGTGTTCATCTCGACAGGCTGACCTTCTCCTGGAGAGTCGACCGCAATTGAACCGCCAAGCAATGCACTTAGGCTCTCTAAGCGAACATCAACACCAGAAAAGCCAATACTGGCACCTAAGCCACTGACATTCCAAAAACGGCTTTGGTCGGTAATGATATGGCTGTATTCATCTTTAATCGACGCTTGAATCGTAACGGATTTCGCGTTGTCGTTTAACTGGTAGTTGTAAACCTCACCAATTGGGATTTTACGGTAAACGATTTGAGAGCCAACAGACACGCCGCCCAGATCTTTGGTCGTCAGTGAAATGTTCAAACCTTCAGAAGCCAGTAAGTCAGAAGGGGAGGATTCTAACGCTTGGAAAACGGTTTCTGGGTCTTGTTTGGTTTCGCTCGGGTGGATAGCAATATAGTTACCTGAAACAAGCGCGTCCAATCCTGAGATACCCGACAAACTAGCGGTTGGTTTTACTAGCCAAAACCGTGTGCCTTTTGAGAGTAGCTTCTTCGCTTCTGGGTAGATGTCAGCATCGACATAGATGCTCGATAGATCTTTGGATAAAGTGATGTCACGCACCATACCCACCTCTAAGCCTTGGTAACGAATCGTTGTTCGACCTGCGACTAAACCTGCGGCATCTGAGAAGTATATCTGCACACGTTGTCCAGCATCGTGTATCGATTTCATGACCAACCAACCGGCTAAGGCGACGGTTAATATCGGCAGAATCCACAAAGGTGAGATGCCTTTGTTTTTCCTTACTTCTGGTGAATATGACGTTTGTGATTGGTTATCGTTGTTCATTCACTGACTCATCTTTAGAGGTGTAGTTATCCCAAATTAGCCTAGGATCTAAGCTTTCCGCTGCTAGCATCGTGAGAACAACTACGACGCCAAAAGCGACTGCACCATAACCTGGTGTAAAGTTTAAAATTTGTCCGCGGTCGACCAAGGTCATCATGATCGAAATAACGAACAGATCCATTACCGACCATTTCCCCACCCATTTCACGATGAAATAGATGGTCATACGTTGCCTGTGGTAAACGGCGCGCTTCATCTTGATACAGATTAAGATGTACGCGAGGCCCAGTATTTTCGCGACTGGCACGACGATACTGGCAATGAAAATGATCGCAGCGATGCCATACATATCGCTATTAATCAGCGAAGCGACACCGGAAATGATGGTGTCTTCTAGCCTTTGACCGTTGGTAATAAGAATAGAAATAGGAATGACATTGGCTGGCACGATAGCCACGGATGCGGCAAATAGCAGAGCCCAAGTTTTCTGTATAGAGTAGGGCTTGCGGTGGTATAAGTCATGGTGACAACGCACACAAGTATGACCGTCAGGCTGAGATAGGTGACAGTTGTGACAGTGTACGTTCTTACTCTCAGCAAAAGAGTATTCGGATTCTTTTGCCCAAGCTTCCCAGTAGCGACGTACACTGATACGGCTTACTAGTAATACGCTGAAAAGCTGCAGAAGAATCAGGCCAATCAAACCAGGGCCGACGAAAATGTCAGAGTAATCTTGCAGTTTGAAACATGAGACCGCCAAACTTACCAGAAACACATCCAACATCATCCAATGTTTTAATGTCTGGATGATGGCTAACGCATACCTAAATGGTGTAAAAAATTTGAATCGCAATGATAAATGGGTAATGAGTACCGATGTACACACGAGCAACGGAGCGATCGAACTGCAGAACAGGATCAGTAAGGCAAGCAGAGGGAAGCCTTCACCCATTAAAGTAAAGACGCCGGATGGTAATGTAGCAGGTATCATGACACCAATCAGGCGAATACTGATGAATTCAAAAAAGTGCGAGGGGATAAACAGCAATAAGCAGGTAATCGCAATTGCTAGGTTTCCAGAGAGGCTAGGGGTCCCGCCTCTATAAAGCTGAGTACCACACCTTGGACAGTAAGCAGATTTCCCCAAAGGGATGTCCATTTTATCTACGGGAAGCTCGCAGCCCTGACAAAGACGCACTGAGCTGCTATCGCATTGATGCTTCGTTGATAAAGGGGTGGTAACGGATGGGGAGGTCACGCGACCTCCCAAGTTGAAACGTTAGTCAGACTCGATGCCCGACTTAAAGACTCAGAACTATAAACATCAGGCGTGCGATTGCACACTGCCGTAGAGTGTTTGATAAAGTCCTTGTTGTTCAACCAATTCACCATGTGTTCCCGTCTGTGTGACTTGCCCATCTTCTAAAACATAGATTAGATCGGCTTGTTTCACCGCTGATAATCGATGAGCCACTATCAAAGTTGTGCGATCTTTCAAAAACTCGCTCAGAGCTTTATGCAGTGCCGACTCTGTTGCAGTGTCGAGTGCAGATGTCGCTTCATCAAGAATAACAAACTTAGGATTGCTCAGCACCATGCGGGCTATTGCTAGACGTTGTCGTTGACCGCCAGACAGTCGAACTCCGTTCCTACCAATTTGTGTATCCAATCCATTACTCAGTTGCTTAATAACATCTTGCATTTGAGAGACTTCAAGCGCACGCCATAACGACATTTCATCGTATTCAGCGCCAAGGGTCAGATTATGCCTTAATGTATCGTTAAAGAGTATAGGTTGTTGTAAAACAACGGCAATTTCATTGCGGATAATATCAAAGCTGATGTCATCGGTTGTTTCACCGTTATAGCGAATGCAACCTGAGTCTGCTTGGTAAACCCCAATCAGCAACTGGATTAACGTAGATTTACCCCCTCCACTCGCACCGACCAAAGCGACTTTTTTACCTGCAGGGATGTGCAGCGATAGCCTATTTAAAACAGTGTTTTCTAATGTGTAAGAGAATGTAACGTCTTCTATGTCAACTGTCACTTCTTGATCTTCAGTAAATGGGTTCACTTTACTGATAGGGCGCTTCTCTTCTTCTAACTGAAGAAGATCGTTGATGCGTTGTAGTGCCGCTTTCGCGCTATACCAAGAGAATTGAATCCCTAGTAGCTCTTGGACCGGGCCTAACATGAACCACAAGTAGCCAAATACCGCGAAAATCTGACCAATGGTTAAGTCACTGAATAACACCATTAGCATAGCGACGGCACGGAAAAGCTCGAAACCTAGTAAGAACAGCAGAAACGAAACACGGCCAGCAGCTTCAGATTGCCAAGCGTATTTGTCTGCATCGATTCTTACTTGGTTTGCTTGAACCTTAAGTTCATCGAGAAAGATACGTTCTTTATTCGCCGCACGCAGTTGGTAAATGCCGTCTAAGGTTTCCACCAAACGGTTTTGAAAGCGCTCGAAAGATTGGTTTTCGTATTTCTTAAGGTGTTTGACCCTGCTGCCTAGTTTACGGGAGAAATAAATTACAACAGGATTGACCAATAAAATGAACAATCCTAAACGCCACTCTAACCACAACAGCACGATCGCTGTCCCGAACACGGTCAGGAAGCTGATGATAAATTTAGAAAGAGTCGAGCCAATGAACTTATCTATTGTCTCTATGTCTGTTATTAGGTGGGCGTTAATACCGCCACTGCCTTTGGTTTCGTATTGTCGAATACTGATGCGGCCAAGCTTATCTATCATCTTGCTGCGCATTTGATAGGTAATTGTTTTGGACACAAGCGTAAACTGGCGCCCTTGCAGAATGTTCAGCGCTTGGCTAACGGAGCGCATGATAATCACTAACAACAAAGTTAGTGCTATATAGCCAGTCGGTGTTTGTAATGAAGATGGAAGTAGGTGGTTCATCATCTCTAAGCCTGAAGCGGGCTTATCAAGTAATACTTCATCAACCATTAATGGCATGAGCAACGGGATAGGGACACTAATGAGAGTTGCAAATATGGCAATAATGTTAGCAAACAGTAATTTGGACTTGTGTTTTTTTACTTGAGTTATTAACCAAGAACGGCTAATAGTGTCTTCTGAATTGTTCATTGTAATGAGAATAAGTCCTATTTAGTTTGATGGCCGCATTCTACTGCGTTCTCTTGATAATGGAAGTCTCAATTTAATTGGAAGTTAATATGAAAATAGAACATTACCAACGCTTAACCAAACAAGCCGTTGCATTAATTGAATCAGAAACCGATCTAACTGCTAATCTTGCTAATATCAGTTCATTATTATTCATGGAATTGGATGGCTTGAATTGGGCGGGTTTCTATTTAATGAAGCAGGACCAAGCTAAGGAAAAAGACGAACTTGTACTGGGCCCTTTCCAAGGTCAACCTGCTTGTGTGCGAATTCCGGTAGGGCGTGGAGTGTGTGGAACTGCGGTTGCGTCGAATACAGTTCAGCGCATTCATGATGTTCATGAGTTCGAAGGTCACATCGCTTGTGACGCTGCAAGTAACTCAGAAATCGTTATTCCGTTCTCGATTGGCGGAAAAATAGCGGGTGTTCTTGATATCGATAGCCCAAATGTTGGCCGTTTTTCTCAAATTGACGAGGACGGATTGACATTTTTCATGGCAGAAGTGGAAAAGCTGCTTAATTCGCACGCGAACAAGGCATAAATTATTCTCTTACTGTGGTTTTTCCCAAGCATCTCTCTATAATACGTAAAAATATTTTCTTAATGCTCGCGGAAAACCGCAAAAACCAGGAACCCACATGGAAAACACTGAAAAGTTAAAAAACAGCAAAGAAGTTATCGCATATATTGCTGAATGTTTCCCTAAATGCTTTACTCTAGAAGGTGAAGCGAAGCCACTTAAAATTGGTATTTTTCAAGATCTTGCTGAACGTCTAAATGAAGACGAAAAAGTAAGTAAGACTCAGCTTCGTGCAGCGTTAAGACAGTACACATCATCATGGCGTTACCTGCACGGCGTAAAAGCTGGCGCAGAACGTGTTGACCTAGACGGCAACGCGTGTGGCACACTAGAAGAAGAGCACGTTGAACACGCTAAAGCTACACTTGCTGAAAGCAAAGCGAAAGTTCAGGCTCGTCGTAAAGAACAAGCACAAAAAGCTCGTGAAGAAGGCAAAGCGAAACCTAAGGCGAAGAAAGCTCAACAGCCTCGTCGTCAAGCGCCTAAAGCACCAAAAGTAGAAAAGCCTGTAGAAACACGCGCTTTGAACGCTGACGAATTCATCGCTGGCAAAGAAGTAAATGTGAACATGGGTAAAGGAAACATGGCTGCGACCATTGTTGAAATCAATAAGGAAGATGTGCGTGTTCAGTTAGCAAACGGCCTACAAATGGTTGTTAAAGCGGAGCACTTGCGCGCTTAAAGGAGATACTCCTACGCATGAAATGCCGTTCAAAATTGACACTGATTGCTGCTAGCTTTTGGCTAGCAGCTTCAGCTCAGGCTCTTGAAGCCAAATTAGATCAGGACGATTTACCTCTACTCGCTCCTGAGGTCCAACACGAAACTGCTAGTAAACGTGTTACTTCTCGATTTACTCGTTCTCACTATAAACACTTCAATCTCAACGATGATTTCTCTCAAGCTATCTTTAATCGTTACTTAGAGATGCTGGATTATAATCGTAATATCTTCACTCAAGCTGATATTGACTCTTTCTCTGCGTCATCTAAACAAATTGATGATCAGCTGAAATCGGGCAATAACCAGATTGCATTCGATGTTTATAATCTGTCTATGCAGAAGCGTTTTGAACGTTTTCAATATGCATTGTCTTTGCTAGATACAGAGATTAAGTTTGATACCGATGAAAGTATTGAGCTCAATCGTAGTGAAGCTGAGTGGCCAAAAGATATCGCTGAAGTGAATGAGCTTTGGAGAAAACGCGTTAAATATGATGCGTTGAATCTAAAACTTACTGGTAAAGAGTGGCCAGAGATTCAAGAAGTTTTGGAAAAGCGTTACAACAATGCGATGAAGCGTATTACGCAATCGCATAATGAAGATGCTTTCCAGATCTACATGAACGCATTTGCGCGTGAAGTTGATCCTCACACAAGTTACCTTTCTCCAAGAAATGCAGAACAATTCCAATCTGAGATGAACCTATCTCTAGAAGGTATTGGTGCTGTGCTTCAGATGACAGACGACTACACCGTTATTCGCTCTTTAGTTGCTGGTGGCCCTGCGTCAAACAGCAAACAATTGAGTGATGGAGACCGCATTGTTGGTGTTGGTCAAGATGGCGAAGAAATTGTTGATGTTATCGGGTGGCGTTTAGACGATGTAGTACAACTTATTAAAGGCCCTAAAGGGACCAAAGTTAAGCTACAGATCTTGCCAGATGGTAAAGATGCAAAAAGTCACGTTGTCACAATTGTTCGCGATAAGATTCGTTTAGAAGACCGCGCTGTTAAATCAGAAGTGATCGAGAAAGACGGCAAGAAAATTGGTGTATTAGAAGTACCAAGTTTCTACGTTGGCCTTTCTAAAGATACCGATAAACTGATCACCGAGCTTAAAGAGCAAGGTGTTGAAGGTATTATTGTTGACCTCCGAAACAACGGTGGTGGTGCACTGACTGAAGCAACTGAACTCTCTGGTTTGTTTATCAAAGAAGGACCTGTTGTTCAGGTTCGTGATAGCTACGGTCGTGTCAAAGTGAACAGTGATACTGATGGTCAAATCAGTTACCAAGGCCCGTTAACGGTATTGGTGAATCGCTACAGTGCTTCAGCGTCTGAAATCTTTGCAGCAGCGATGCAAGATTATGGCCGTGCAATCATCCTAGGTGAAAACTCTTTCGGTAAAGGTACGGTGCAACAGCATCGCTCTTTGAATCATATTTATGATTTGTTCGATAAAGAGTTAGGCTACGTTCAATACACAATCCAAAAATTCTACCGAATCAATGGTGGTAGTACGCAAAACAAGGGTGTAGTACCTGATATTGCTTACCCAACGCCAATTGATCCTGCAGATACTGGTGAAAGTGTTGAAGACAACGCTCTTCCTTGGGACAGCATCGACAAAGCGAAGTACTCAGTGTTACAGCGTAACGATGAGCAGATCGCAGCGTTGACGGCTAAACACGAAGCTCGTATCGCAACAGACATGGAATTTGGCTTTATCGCGCAAGATATTGAAAAATATAAGGCAGATAAAGACGACAATGACCTTTCTCTTAATGAAAAGGTTCGTCAACAAGAGAGTGATGATGCGGATGCGCTTCGTCTAGAGCGTATTAACCAACGTCAAAAAGCCGCTAAGTTAGAGGCATTTAAAACGTTGGATGATATTCCAAAAGACTACGAAGCCCCGGATGCTTATCTTGATGAATCAGTTGCTATCATGCTGGATATGATCAAGAAATAAACAAAATACCTGTTATAAGGTGATTGTTTAAAGACGTACTATTTGAAAAGCGAGCTTAGGCTCGCTTTTTTTGTACCTGTGTTCTTGCCTCGAATAATGTCATGTTAACGGCATGCTTCCTCGCTTTTTAACTTGCTGCAGAACCACTGTTATTTGATTTTCGGCTGTGAAGTACACTGTAAAAATAACTAAACTTAAGT
>NZ_JBFRSX010000044.1:0-4606 GCF_041473835.1 Vibrio sp. 10N.222.55.A1
AAGGTATGAGTAACCTTGTTTAGTAGCTCATCGGCATTACTTGGCATCTCAACCGTTGGATTTTTCGCGGCCTTAGCCTTAATGACTGAAAACGGAGGCATAGAGCCTTTTTTCCCCAACATAGGATCAATAAGGATAAATGTTTCGCCAGATTCAATGAGAAAAGTTGCGCTACGTAGGTGGTGGATCTTCATAATGCCTCTCTAAACTCACTAACAAGTCATGTTCTCTATACGATTTAGTATGCTACTTTCCGACTTCTTATGATACTGTCTTGAAAGTCAACGTTCGCGCAAATCGAGACACTCATGAACAAATCAAGCGAGTTAATTAAAATTACTATGATAGCCTTTGAAGGCATCAGTGCTTTTCATCTCTCTGTGCCCTGTCTGGTGTTTCGAGATATCTTTTTCGGTCAGCCGGTTCGGTTTAACTTGAGGATCTGTAGCGAAAACAGCTTGCGGTTTGAAACAAGCTCTGGATTTGGTGTGGTGGTCGATAGCGATCTAAGTGCTACCCAAGAAGCCGATATTATAATTATTCCAAGCTGGCCAAATGACCTGCCAGAGCCAAGTGAGCGACTTCTAGAGGCGTTAATAGATCATCATGATAAAGGGAAGTTGCTGGTAGGGCTCTGCCTTGGTTCTTATGTTCTCGCGTGTGCTGGCGTTCTCGATGGCAAACGAGCCACAAGCCACTGGGCATTTACCGAACAATTTCAGCAGCAATTTCCTAAGGTGAATTTTGACCCAAACCCTCTATTTGTTGAACATGAGACTATCATCACCTCTGCTGGAGTAGCAGCTTCACTCGATTGCTGTCTGCACATAGTGCGCCGTTTGTGTGGTAGTGAGCTTGCGAATGATCTCGCTCGTAAGATGGTGACTGCACCATCTCGTAATGGTGGGCAGCAACAATACATACCAGCACCAGTCAACATAAAACCCCTCACAGAGACAAGTATTAACCTTGTGATTGAGCAGGTTGAGCAGAGTCTCAATCAGTCTCATTCACTAGATGAACTCGCTGAGCGCTGTGCGATAAGTAAACGTACCTTTACACGCCAGTTTAAATCCACCTATGGTTGTACATTTGGTGAATGGCTGCAAAATCGACGTTTGGTGTTTAGCCAACGTCTATTAGAAACCACGAAACTATCGATACCTCAAATTGCAGAGCAAGCGGGTTTTGGCTCTGACAGTGTATTTAGAAAGCACTTTAAATCTGCTTTTCATGTATCGCCGGTTCAGTGGCGCACGACTTTCAAGCAATAGAACTCATTTCATTGAGGGCATTTTTGCGTTACATGCTACCGCCAGCATACCTTTGGGCAGAAATGAGTTTCGGAAAAGTAAACATTAGCAAATCATGAATAACTACAGGTATGGCAAAGAGGAAAAAGTTTCAACGGTGTCTCCAATTGCTTTATTGAAATACTAGTACCTGATCCCGTACTGGAATCAGGTGATTGTTATGAGAGACAAAAGACAAGACATGACCCTATTGTTTCTAATGCTGAGTCACAAGCAGTTTTTTTCCATGCTCGATTAATCATTATCAGCATTACTGATAACTTAAGCGCGTTGCAGCAAATCGGTTAAGTAAAGTGTGCATGATGTAACACAGTAATAAAGTCGCTACGATGGCAACCAAAATACTGCTAATACGGTAAAGTGCACTATATATCAGATCGCTACCTGGGGTGAGGTATTGGCCAAATAAAATCCCCAGCGTGGTCATCGCTCCAAAGCCAACCCCAGCGCCGACGTTTTCTTTAACATGAACTTGGCTAAATAGCATTAATCCGAACCATAAAACCGGCACTACTAAGATAAGCAGCCCCGACCAATCATAGAGAAACAACTGGGCTAACACACCGAATGTCACTCCAAGAAAGGTACCTATCGCACGTTTAAGGGCATAATTTAATACCCCAGTAAAATGCATCGGATAAAGTAATAAAATTGTGGCAGCTTGCGCCGACATAGAGTCTTGCAGATTAAATATCTGGAACACGACAAAAGATGCTGTGGCGATAGTTGCCCCCAGTAATACTTCATGTCGCATTCGATTTACTGATTTTGCTGGTGGTTTTTGCAATTTTCTGGGTTCAACATCAGGGATTAACGAGACCATGATATAGGCGATAATGATTGCCAGTATTGTGGCGCCGAGATTAGCGCCGATGAGACCGTTTAGATCAGTATCAGGGTAACTGGCAAAATTAAGCATGATGCTCAGATTAAGTAAACTATTGGCACCATAAAGAAAAAAACTGCCGCGGGTCATGGCGGTAAAAAAGCCAACAAACACCCCAAAAATAATCAGGGTCATTAAGACTGGATGGCCACCAAATAAACCACCGATAACGCCTACCACTAATCCAGCTGTGACAGAAGACGCCAACACCTGCCGCGCGACATGGGCGGTGAACACAGGTGCTAGCCCTAGCAATACCATAGGGGTAACAGTATAAAACACCCCGTTACTAAAGCCGAACAGTTTGCACACAGTAAAGCCAATCGTGCCAGCAGTGGCAATACGTAGACATTGACGTAAATCATTGGCTGTCATGGGATTAAATCTTAGTAACATGATTGTTGCCTTGTGTCGCTGTAATATATTTAAAATAGCGCATCTATCAAATGTATGATGTTAATAGATATAGTGCAGCATACTGATGGCTTTAATCTGCCCATGAGCTAATAAGTTCAGCAAACTATTTTCTGGCATTATCTGCACCGTCGCCCGTGCCCCCGTTGGCAATGTTCTCATGACTTCGTCATTATCTAATTGTAAATGCAATCTCATTCTTTGGGCGTCACGGACCCAGCGATCAGATTGTTGCGGAGTCGCTAAACTGCCATTGGCATCGAACTGTCCGGCGCTAACCCCAGCATCAATACTGCTGACGTGGGCGCGATATAAACGGCCTGGTTCACCGTCAAACGCAACAAGGGCTTTAGATGAAATTGAGACATCTCGTAATGCCTTTTCTCTAAAATCAGCAATAATATCCACATCATCAGAAACAAGAGCCAGCAGTGGCTGGCCAATGGCCGCAAAGCCGCCGACCATGATTTGCAAGTTAGTAACTGTGCCGTCTTGATCCGCATGAACTTGGGTATAAGACAGGTTTAATTTGGCTTGGGCTAAGCGATTTTCGGCCTGACGTACTTTTAAGTTATTGTTACCGTAAACACCGCGGCTCACTTCTAATTGCTTTAAACGGGCTTGGGTTGCCAGCAAATTTGCTTCAGCCGCAGCGGCATCGCTGTCAGCTTGATCGCGTTGCTGTTGGGATACGCCATTAGTTTTGTACAGTGCATCAAGACGCTTTGCTTCGCTGCGTTTTTGTTGTGATGTGGTTTGGCTGGCATTGACATCAGCTTGCGCCGCTAACAAAGAGGCATCTAGCTCAGCGTTATCTTGCTGGACTTGCTCTAAAGCCAACTGCGCTTCATCTACCGCTAACTTATACGGTCTAGGATCTACTTCAAACAGTAATTCACCCTTGCTAACAACTTGGTTATTAGTGACAGCAATAGTTTTAATGCGGCCATTAACTTGTGGGGTAACCTTAGTCACAACCCGAGTTGCCATAGCCTGCGGCGTTAATGGCATAGTCGCATCAGCAAACATAAAGTAACCAAATACCAGCATAAAGCCTGCTAAGGCAATTTTTGTTAGCCGCGAAAATTGTTGATCTGGTGTCATATTTGTATTCACTTACTTGTCTGTCATTTTAGCTAATTTGGTTAACGCATTATTACCAATCAGATTAATTACTCTTTCAAACTCAGTAAGTTCTTCAGCGTTTATGCCTAAGAGCAATTGGCTACGGATATTGATAATTGTTACTTCAACTTTCGTTATTAAATCGAGTCCAGCAGGAGTCAAATTGACAAGTCTGGCGCGTTTATCATGGGGGCAACAGTGGCGTTCAATGAGCCCTTGCTGTTCTAATTGGGCTAAGGTGCGCATTAAAGAGGCCAGTTCAATTTCTAAGGCATTGGCTAATACTTTTTGACTGAGGTTGTCGCCTAATCGCCACAGTTTCCATAAGGCTGTCCAGCGTGGGTAAGTTAACTCTAAAGGGGCAAGTTCAATGTCAACAGCGGTGCGCCATAAGCGATGCAGACGCCCCAATTGTTCTGCCAGTGATAGCTCTTTCATATGGTCGAATTCTTTTTGCATCATGGTTCCCATTTACTTAGCGTGCTAACTATTATACTTGGTTAGCACGCTAAGTAAATTGTTTTATACTATCAAAATCGCCTCATAAGCCTAAATCCCCTTAAAGTAATGAAAAAAAAGAATAAAAATGGAAGTGAAATAGGACATCCGATCTTTTACCAATAAATTTTAACCCAGCCAACCCAATCGCTGAGCCAGAAACACAGTAGATGACAAAAAATATTAGCTAACGCGCCCATTCAGTCACAAAATAAACGGAAGCGGAATTTTAAAGAAAAATATGTAGGATTTTTGAGATTTACAGGTGGCGTTGTTGAACAATTCCTCCCTAAGAGCGTAGTAACCCCAAGGGCTGCGAGCAATTAAGCCACTTCATTTCTTACGGGCATACCTAACAACGGGGGGGGGG
>NZ_JBFRSX010000044.1:5415-6327 GCF_041473835.1 Vibrio sp. 10N.222.55.A1
GGGGGGGGGGGGGCAGGTCTTGCCTTTTGCCACTATACGGCTGACTCGTGAATAATGTAAGTCGAAGTGATTCCCTATTTGCTTTTGCGTATAGCCACCGCTATTAAATGCAGCAATAATGGCATCATTTCTACTAGGCGCTGAGTCTTGGTACTCCTTTAGCGAAAGAGGTTTAGCACGTCGCTGTTTTGCCGGAACCTCTTTGATATCTCCCTCTGCTAAATTCAAATTAGGAAGATGACTGTTCACAAACTCATCACTGCCTAGGTACACCTGCTGCTTTAATCCTGTCCATAGTGGCTTACCAACCCCCTCGAAAACGAATTGCTTGTATTTCTCAACAGCCTTATTTCTCTGGCGGCCAAATTGAAACAAGGTTTGATCAACCGCTAGCCAGTCTGGTGACTCTTTTAAACCAGTAACAAAAGGCCAACTGCTCCACTCATATTCGTTCGGTGTATCCACTATATTTGCACGAACGGGGTTAAGTAAAATGTAACGTCCCACTTCCAATAGATAAGCGTCTTTGTCGACTAAAATGGCTTTAAAGCGACCTTGGTATAGATGACCGACTCGGTTATGTTTTCTATTGAACTTTTGGGTATACACACCATTAAGCTGACGCATTCCCTTACTTAAGTTCCCATCAGGAGTTTCGACGAGTAGATGGTAATGATTGGTCATTAAACAGTAGCTATGCACGACCCAATTGAATCGCTCACTGGTGCCTGACAACACTTCGATAAACAATTCAAAATCTTGCTCTTCCAGATAAATCGGCTGTCGAGCATTACCGCGCGACGTTACATGATAGAGCGCACCCGCATACTCTATTCTCAGTGGTCTACTCATTGTCTTCCCTATACAAAAATGGCCTAGTTAAAAACTAGACCATTTCATCAAAAAGGCAAA
>NZ_JBFRSX010000044.1:7018-12383 GCF_041473835.1 Vibrio sp. 10N.222.55.A1
ATTTCATCAAAAAGGCAAAAGACAGGACTTGACCCTACGTACGATTTCATCAAAAAGGCAAAAGACAAGACTTGACCCTACGTACGCAAACGCTGACATGCGCCAAGTAAAGAGACAAAGAAACCGGATTGATAAGTCTTTGGCTCAAGCTGAAGCTCTAGGATTAATGGTCACTGATATTAAAGGAAGATTAGGATGGTGAGTTCACGGGTAAAAATTCAATCCGAGAAGCTTTTGGACAGAACCTAGTTAGAGTACTTACTTAAATTAGTAAAGTACGAATTATCTAAAGTATCGCAAAGTACTCTGCCACTGCTTTATCACTGCATCTGTGTTCTGATTATTTTTGAGACAGAACCTATTTAAAGCTTAGGTATATCTCCCAAGCCTACTATTTATAAAAGAGACATCAATCATGATTGTATAAGAAAAGACCTCCATCCACCCGTTTCTGTGATATCGGTTGCCCCTTCAATTCCAATACCTTCACAGATAAACCCTTTCACCCATTCGCCAGAGTCAATTTCAACACTACCTAATCCAAGTGGATGAGGGATTTGCACAAGCAAGGAACCTAGCTGTTTTTTAGGAACTCGCCAGATTTCAACTTCAATCTTTTGGCCTTGGTTTTGGTTACGCACCAGCCCCGGTCTTAACGGCGGGCCACCTGCTAGGCAGTATAGAGAGTAGTTTTCTGATGTGGTGGTGCGCTGTTTAAAGTTCGCGCCCAATTCAATCAGCTGATGGTTAAGCGCTAGATCTTTCATGTGAGCACCGCATACAAGAAGATCAACGCTCTCACTACTCTCAAGTTCAACCTGTGTTGCACCTAAAGGTAAGTTCATCGCCTGTTGCCACTCTTTAGCTAGAGCAATCAGAGCTTCATCCTGAAAGGCTTGTGCAAATAAGGTGACGCCAAATGGTAGCCCGGCTTCGGTGAAGCTTGCGGGTATGGCAATCGCGCTGTAGTCGAGCAGGTTCATGAAGTTGGTGTAATAGCCAAGGTTGGTGTTCAGAGCGATTGGGTCGCGGTTAACTTCATCAATGGTGTAGATAGTGCCTGCTGTTGGTGTGAGCACCGCATCAACATCGTCCATCAGCTGATCACACTTAACCTTATAGGCTTGCATTTGATACATGGCTTTGAAGGTATCGGCGGCTGAAAGATCTTTGGCTCCACCAACAATGGTTTGAATCACTTCTAAGCACTGCTCTTGATTGCTGTTAAAGAAGGATTCGATAGCCGCATAACGCTCTGCGACCCATGGCCCTTGGTAAAGCAAATTTGCTGCTTCAATAAATGGCGATAAATCAAATGGAATGACCTCTGCACCCAATGATTCTAGACGAGCAACCGACTGAGCATAGAGCTTGCGGTACTCTTCGTTGCCAAAGAATTTGAGCTGTTCTTCCGCTGGTACACCGACTCTCAACCCAGAGAACTTTGCAGTCGCTTCAAGCCCTTGTTCAATCGCATAGCGAGCATAGCAATCGCTCTCATCATAGCTCACGCCCACTTGGTAGAGTGTAGTAAGGTCTTCTGCACTCTTGGTGAAAAACGTCACGCAATCTAGTGTGCGACATGCAGGGACGACACCGGTGCAACTTAGCAATCCTTTACTTGGCTTCAAGCCATAGAGGTTGTTGAATGCAGCAGGTACGCGACCTGATCCCGCCGTGTCTGTGCCAAGAGCAAAGTAGACTTGATTGGTCGCCACAGAGACCGCGCTGCCAGAACTTGAACCGCCCGAAATATACCGCGCATCAAAGCTGTTATTCACCGCGCCCCAAGGGCTGCGTGTGCCAACCAAACCTGTGGCGAACTGGTCAAGGCTTGTCTTACCCAAGGGTACAGCGCCTGCTTTGATCAGCTGTTTGACGACATACGCTGATTCTGATGGCTGATAGCGGTAAGCTTCACAGCCAGCAGTAGTATCTAGCCCCGCTAAATCAATATTGTCTTTGATGGCAAAAGGGACACCAAAGAGGGGTAACTGATCAATATCTTGTTTGGCGAGTTCAGCGAGATACATGTCCAGTTGTTGGTCAGAAATCACTGAGAGCCAGACGTTAGATTGATCGGCTCTGACTTGCTCAAGCTTGGTACGTAAAAACTGCTCGGCGTTAGTCTCACCGCTGCGATACGCCTCATGTAAGCCACTGATCGTCAGTGGCTCTGATGCTGTTTGAATAGTTGTGTTTGAATCTGTCATCTTACCTATCCTCAGAACCGTTACGCAGCACACGTATTAACAACAAGTAGCGGCTCGCCTGCATGTACCTGCGCACCCGCTTCATGGCATATCGAGTCGATTACACCCGAGACACTCGCGGTCACTTCGAGCTCCATTTTCATCGCTTCCAGAATCATCACCACATCATTCTCTTTCACAGTTTGCCCCGGCTCGACGAGCACTTGCCATATGTTGCCAGCAACGTGGCTCTCAATGGCTTCTTGCCCTTCTTCTAGCTCTGTTTGAACACTCGACTGCTCTATTTCAGTCGCTACGAAGTTCGCTTGTCCAGACTCTTCCCAACGCTGACGCTCCTCTTCGAATGCCTGTTGCTGGCGAGCTTTGCTCTGCTTGATTTCATCGGCATGTTCATCGAGAAGTGATTGGTAATCTGCAAGTGAGAACTCGGCCTCTTCAATCTTCACTGGATAGTGACCTTGTGGGTGTTTCTCACGAATATCGAGCAGCTCCTCCGCACTCACTTCGTAGAACTTAATTTGGTCGAAGAAGCGCAACAGCCAAGGCTTGGTGAAGGCTTCGGTTTGACGGTAGCGATTCCACATCTGCAGAGTTCGACCCACAAACTGATAACCACCTGGACCTTCCATACCGTAGACACACATGTAAGCACCACCAATTCCGACCGCATTTTCTGGCGTCCAAGTACGTGCTGGGTTGTATTTAGTAGTGACCAAGCGGTGGCGAGGGTCAATTGGTGTTGCCACTGGCGCACCAAGATACACATCCCCTAGCCCCATCACTAAGTAGCTCGCATCAAACACGATGCGCTTAACGTCTTCTACTGAGTCGAGCCCATTGATACGGCGAATAAACTCAATGTTATCCGGGCACCAAGGTGCGTCTTTGCGAACCACTTCGTCGTATTTACGAATCGCCAGTCGAGTGGCTTCGTCATCCCAAGACAGTGGCAAATGCACCACGCGAGCAGGCACAGTTAGCTCATCGATATTACCGAGAGTCGCTTCAATCGATTCTAACTCGTCAAGCAGCTGCTCTCTTGGCAACACGAGGTTGTCGTAATGAATTTGCAGTGAGCGAATCCCCGGAGTGAGCTCTTCTACGCCAACCAAGTTTCTCTCTTGAAGCTTGAGCATCAAAGCATGAACTCGGAAACGCAGGCGAATGTCGAGCATTTGCGGACCATACTCCACCAGCAAGTAATCTTCACCACTAGGGCGGTACACGACTTGCTCACCATATTGACTCGCTGGGATGGTCTTGATAATTGGCGAATCGAGCTCTGCTGTTGGCAGCGCCATTTCATTGATGACACCTGTCTCAATCTGAGAAAGTTGCGCGCGCTCAGCAAGCTCAGCGTCTTCTACTGATACAGGGGTAAATCGAATCTTATCTCCTGCTTTGAGCTGCCCCATCTTCCAAAGATCCGCTTTGATGATGGTCGCTGGGCAGACGAAACCGCCAAGACTTGGGCCATCTGGACCTAGAATAACCGGCATATCACCAGTAAAGTCGATAGTGCCAACGGCATAAGCGTTATCGTGGATGTTTGATGGGTGAAGCCCTGCCTCGCCACCATCTGCGCGTGCCCAGTTTGGTTTAGGTCCGATTAAACGAACGCCTGTACGGCTTGAGTTAAAGTGCACTTTCCACTCGGCATCAAAGAAGGCATCAATATCCTCTTGGGTGAAGAAATCTGGCGCACCGTGAGGGCCGTAAATCACTCGGATCTGCCATTCACCGTTGAATTCTGGCTGCACCACTGAGGTAATTTCAGTCGTACTCTCCTGAGCCGATTGGCTAATACGCAGTACATCCCCCGCCACTAATGCACGACCAGCGTGGCCACCAAATTGGCCTAACGTGAAGGTTGAGCGGCTACCAAGATATTCTGGGCAATCAATACCACCTTGTACCGCTAGGTAAGTACGAGCACCGTCTAGCACCTTGCCAAGCTTCAGCGTTTGTCCTGATTTAATCTCAATCGCTGTATTCATCGTTACCGATTCACCATCCAGTGAGGCTTGGATGCTTGCGCCTGTCAGCGCGATACGTGTCGCTTGGTTAAATTTAAGCGTTGGACCCGAGACAATGATTTCCAAACCAGCGCATGACTCATCATTGGCTAGTAGTGTGTTGGCTAAACGGAAGCTTAATGCGTCCATAGGGCCTGATGGTGGCACACCAATGTCCCAGTAACCTGTTCGTGCTGGGTAATCTTGAATGGTGGTTTGTGTTCCTCCATTGACGACATCAAAGGTATTCGGTTTAAACTCGAAAGTATTGAGAGACTGAGTCAGCACCTCACCTTTCTTTACCAGTTCGCTCGCTAATAGCTGGCTTAAGTACGCTTTGTTGTGTTCGATGCCGTAAATCGTGCTGTTGTCGAGGCTTTGCTTAAGCTCTGCAAGTGCTGTGTCTCTGTCTTGGGCATGAACGATCACTTTAGCAAGCATAGGATCAAAGAATGGCGAAACTTCAACGCCCGCTTCAATCCAATGTTCTACACGTAAGTTCTCTTGCTCTGCCCACTCGACATGACTTAGTAGCCCAGCACACGGCTGAAAGTTTTTGTTAGCATCTTCGGCGTAAAGACGAACCTGAATCGCATGGCCTTGTGATTTTAGGTTTGCACCAAGTGTCGCCAGTTCTAGCTGCTCAGCACCTTGGCGAACCATCCACTCAACAAGATCAACACCAAACACTTCTTCTGTGACACCATGTTCCACCTGTAGGCGTGTGTTCACTTCAAGGAAGTAGAACTCTTGTGTTTGCTGATCCAATACAAACTCAACCGTACCTGCATTGCGATAGTTCACCTCACTCGCAAGGCGAACCGCAGTATCCTGTAGCTTAGCTCGAGTTTCATCGTTGAGGTTCGGTGCAGGTGTCTCTTCAATGACTTTTTGGTTACGGCGCTGAGCAGAGCAATCACGCTCACCTAATGCAACCACATAACCTTGTCCGTCACCGAAGATCTGCACTTCAATATGGCGTGCCTGCTGAATAAACTTCTCGATGAACACGCCGCTGTTACTGAAGTTGTTTTCACTTAATCGCTTAACGCTATTATAAGCCTCATCCAGCTCTTGGCTTGTAAAGCAGCACTGCATACCGATACCACCGCCACCAGCGGTACTTTTAAGCATCAC
>NZ_JBFRSX010000045.1:0-58564 GCF_041473835.1 Vibrio sp. 10N.222.55.A1
TTTGATCAACAACGCCCTTGAGCTTTTCTTCCAACGCTTGGATACACAGCTTGATGGCGATAGGCGTATTAGAAGCAAATGGATTTAGCGCATAAACCGTGTTAGTCGGTAGTTGGAAGCTTGGCATTATGTCGACAACATCATTGGATAACTGAGAGAGGTAGAAATCTGGGATCACACCAATGCCAACGCCTGATTTGATTAAGGCAAGGCAACTATGGAATGAATTAGTGGTACAACTGGCTTGTTGTTGGTAGACGAAGTCTTGCTCACCTTGAGAGCTAAAATGATGAGTCACCTGTTTTCCCTGCCATGAGTTAGCAATATAAGGAATTGATTCAAGTTCACGCTCTCGCATGCTTTCTACGCCGCACAACACGTCTTTAAACTCGCCTAACCGTTTCTGCTTAAGATTACTGTCGCGCGAGCTACCCACTCGTACCGCGAGATCAATATCGTGATCCATGAAATCCAAGTGTTGATCATCACTGATCAGCTCAGGCTTTAGTTTCGGGTATTGCTTCATTAAATCCGCAATAACAGGCGCAACCAACAAGTCCATCAGTGCATTTGGAGCAGTAATACGAATCCGACCTTGGGGTTCTTCCAACTCAGCTTTCGCCATATCCCATGCCGATTCGGCGATTACATTAATATCCTTACAGCTTAGATAGAAACGTTCCCCCATACTGGTCAAGGTTTGTCTTCGCGTTGTTCGTTTAAGAAGCGAAGCACCGAGCTCTTGCTCTAAAATTTTTAGATGCTGACTGACAACAGATTTAGACAACTCTAGTTTTTCAGCCGCGGCCGATACTGAGCCTTGTTCCACGATATGAGCGAAAATCGACATCTGCTTTAGCTTACTCATTTTATTGTTCTCTTTTTACAAACAGTATTTTCTATTATCTCTGTTTTTCAAGTTAATTACCAAAGCTAAACTGTATTCAACTTATCGAGATAACCCAATCAAAAACACAGTGTTTCAAAGAAGACTGTTATGGAGAAAACAATGTCAAACAATCAAGTATTAGAAGCGTGTAAGCAAGGCATTAACGCATGGCAAAAAGCATTCAACAGCCAAGACGCGAAAGGTTGTGCAGACCAATATACAGAGAACTGCGTAATGGAAGCGCGTCCATTTGGTACTTTTGAAGGTCGTGAAGCGATTCAAGCATTCTGGCAAGGTATCATAGACCAAGGTTTCGAAGACGTTGATTACACTGACGTGAAATGGGAAGAGCACCCAGAAGGCGGCTACATCCTTACTGCTAGTTGGACAATGAATAAAGCATTTGGTGTTGTACACCGTGAACACTGGGCAGTACAAGAAGATGGTAAAGCTCGTCTTGTCAGCGATGACTTCGAAGTTCAAGGTGAACGCTAGAGCTGTAATTAAAGGCTAGAAGCTCAAAACTCAAAATAGAAACAGAAAACAAAAAGCCAGCAATCCAAATGGACTGCTGGCTTTTTAATGTTTGACTCTGTCGCCTTTTCACTTGATTTGAAGGTGATTCAGTGACTCTACACAATCACTCAACACGCTCATCATTTCAAATCAAAATGTCTAGTCAGACAGAGCAAATACAAGTCAAAGTTACAGTGCTGCTTTCTTCGCTTCTGTAATCCAACCATCGAACGTGCTTTGGTTCGCTTTGATCCAACCGTTTACGTGCGCTTCGATATCCGCAGAGCTGTTCTTACCTTTACTCATCATCATGTTCTGAGCACTTACATCATTGATGTTAAGTTTGATGATTTCGAAAAGCTTCGCTGCTGATGGGTTGTTCTTCGCAAACTCTTTATTAGCGATGATACGCATTGAGTTCATTTGGAAGCCGTAGTTTTTGCCATTGGACAAAGTAGTATCGACATCCGAACGCTCGCCAGGAAGTGAAGAGAATGGCACTTCTAGCCATACTACGTCTTCGTTAGGAACCAATACACCACTTACCCAGTACGGTGTCCACGTGTAGTAAAGGATTGATTCACCTTTTTGGTAACGAGAAATCGTGTCTGCAATGATTGCAGCGTAGTTACCTTGGTTGTGAGTCACTGTATCGTCGAGTTTGAACGCTGAAAGTTGGTGTTCAATCACCATCTCACAACCCCAACCTGGGTTACAGCCTGTTAGGTCTGCTTTGCCATCACCGTCCGCATCAAACAGCTTCGCGATTTTTGGATCAGTTAATTGACCAATGTTGGTGATGTTGTACTTTTCAGCCGTTTTCTTATCAATTAGGTAACCTTGAGCAGCGCCGCTTACATATTGGCCTTCACGGTAGAATTTCTCATCACCACCTGCCATTGTGTATTTATCAGCATGAAGCGGGAACCAACCTACCGTTAGGAACGTTGCGTCACCCTTTGCAATCGAGGTGTAGCCTACGTTGTAGTCCACTTCTTGAGTTGATTTCACGTCATAACCCAGTTCTTCTAGAGCACGGTTAACGATCAATGTTTGGAATGTCTCTTCCGCTACAGACGATTGAACAGGCTGAACTGATACGCCATCACCCGGTAGGCTTGCTGCCCACACGTTAGTCGATACCGCTAATGTAGAAACGATGCTTACTGCGAGTTTACTCTTCCATGAATTATTCATTGGTGTTTTTCCTTAATTGAAGTTCTGATTTGTTACCGCGATTAAGTACATTCAGTACAAGGGAAACAGGTCCCATGCGATACCAGCGTAATTTTGTATTACCAGCATTGACACCCAGTACTTGGGTGATTCTGTCTAATAAGATGGCTAAGATAACGATGCCTAAACCACCAACAGCGGCCAGTCCCATATCCAAACGGCCAATACCTCTCAGTACCATTTGACCTAAACCACCTACCGCAATCATTGATGCGATAACCACCATCGATAACGACAACATCAGTGTTTGGTTCACGCCCGCCATGATAGTTGGTAATGCAAGTGGCAGTTGAATTCGGTAAAGCATCTGCTTTTTGCTTGCACCGAATGAGTGACCCGCTTCGATCAATTCTTCCGGAACTTGCTGAATACCCAAAATGGTCAAACGAACAACAGGAGGAAGTGCGAATATGATGGTCACCACGACACCCGGAACGTTACCGATACCAAACAACATGACGATCGGTACTAAATAAACGAAGGCTGGTGTGGTTTGCATAGCATCCAAAATTGGGCGCACGAATTTAGCCGCCGTGTTACTTCGAGCGAGCCATATCCCCATGGGTAAGCCAATCAATAGGCAGAAGAATACGGATGTCATGACCAGTGACAATGTGGTCATTGCTTCAGACCAAGCGCCAATCAAGCCAATGAAAGTCAAAGATACGGCCGTTGCAACGCCAATTTACATTAGAGTAATTAATAGGCTGAATGAACCAACAAAAGCCATAATTAGTTCGTGCACAAACAATTCGAATACGAACTATTTATTAAGCTTTCATGATGTTTCCGAGGCGAAAGTTCGCTCGATAAAAAATATAAGATCAACTCTCAATCTCTACCTAAAAACCAAAGGTCAACCGGCTAAAGTCAGCGAGTTGAAATCAACCTTTTCAACCAAGAATTTTAATACGTCACACCAACTGTGATACTTGCTGCAAACTGCCAATTGGTGATTATCTAAGCTGAACTTCAACTTGTAGAGTGCTCATTGCTGAGCCATTCTTTATAAAAGAAATAAGCATTTTCCCGTGACGAAATAGAGAAAAAGACAAGGAATTCGAATGATAAAAATGTTGGTGTGTGACTTTGACGGTACGCTTGATGGAGGCTCATCTCACGGTGTTAACCAGCTATTTGATTACCTCACAGAACAACCTGATATTCGCTTTATCATCGCAACAGGAAGAACGTTACCCTCTATTCAAGACGGCTTAGCATCAAACAACTACCCGGAACCACACAGTATTATCAGCGATGTTGGCACCAGGATTCATCATAACCATTCTCAAAAGCCCTACCATATATGGCACCAACAACTCGAGGCTTCATGGAATAAGTCAAAAGTAGAGTCCGCACTCGCACCACTCGACTTTATGGGCGAGCGTATAGAGAATCATCAAGGTGATTACAAGATGACGTTTGAAGGTAAGCTGTCTGAGCCACAACATGCATTGATCGAATCTCACTTACAGTCACACGGCTTAGATGTCCACCTAACGTATTCACACGACTGGTATCTAGACATCACACCAAAGGGAGTCAACAAAGCAACCGCTATCCACCATCTTTTGAAGCAACACGACTTGAGCATTGACCAGGTTTGCGTTGCCGGTGATTCAGCTAACGACACCTCAATGTTGACAATAGAAGGCGTTAACTCGATTTTGGTGGCAAACCATTACCCAGAGGTTGCTCACCTATCGGATAGAGACAACGTATACACGAGTAGAGCAACACATGCTGAGGGTGTCTTAGAAGGCCTTAAATACTGGCAAGGGCGTGCGTCGAGTATCCGATAAACGCCAGTTCGCCATTAACAACAGATTAGAATCAAACAGGCTTCTAGCCCTACTTCCAGCCTGGGAGCCAATTTTGATTATCAGTAAGCTCTCGCCAATTGATGTTTTCTTCTCGTTTAGTCATTACTGCCTCTATCATGCAGCGCACTACTTCCCCTTCATCAAATTCAACTTCTGTGACCATAAAGTGCTTTTCTTTCTTCAAAGGGCTAACGGCCGTCCATTTACTGCGAAGTAGTTTCTTTGGATTGATTCGATTCATTGGTTCTGTCCTGTCTTAGTTTTTTAATACTTTATCTATAATCCTCAAAGAGTTAAAAAGATCACTTCAAGTTTAAAAAGCCCACGATTCAAACCCAGGTAAGTCATAACTAAAATCAATAAAACAAATCGTAAACTCGATACAATAGTTGTCACCAGAACAGAAACCTACTTCCCATGAGCCAAACAGAATTCCAACAAAAAATAGCGAGTTTCACCTCGATTGAACAAGCGCTTGATTACTTCGAAATTGGGTTTGATAGCAGGTTCATCGACCAAAATAGAGTCGAGCTTATGAAACGCTTTAATGGTTATCTGATCCTGTCAAAACCCGATGATTGGTTCTCAGGAAGAAGAGCGCTGAAAAACGCTTATTGTAAGGTGCAACGTAGCAAGTTAGATCGCCACACACGTTCTGCCTGTCGCGGGTGTACGACTTGCCAGCGCCGATAGATTGGAAGTAATTGTTCAAAATAGACAACTAAAAAGTAGATAGTTGAAATAACATCTCATTACGATTTAGTTAGTGGTTTGCTCGAAAAAAAGTGTGCTAGTCTTACGGCAACTCAACTACGAGATAAAAACTACAATGAAAATTTTCAGCAATTTCGAAAGCGGCAACATTCACGTCGTTTCAGCAGATTCACCACAAAACATTCAACTGACTATCCCAGCAGACAACCAGACTGAAATCTCTCAGTGGTTTCACTTCCGTTTAGAAAGTGAAGCTCAACAATCTCACCACTTTGAAATCGGTCAATTGGCAACATCTGCCTACCCTGAAGGCTGGAAAGATTACGATGTAGTTGCATCGTATGACCGTGAAGAGTGGTTCCGTATCCCATCTCAGTTCGATGGCGATACATTAAGCTTCGATATCATCCCTGAACACGATTCAATGTACTTCGCGTACTTCGCGCCGTACTCATACGATCGTCACCAAGATCTTCTGCACAATGCTCAAACGCACCCTGCTTGTAAGCTTGAAACTCTAGGTCAGACGCTAGACAACAACGACATCACTTTGCTAACCATCGGCGAGCCAAGTGAAGAGAAGAAAAACATCTGGGTTATTGGTCGCCAACACCCTGGCGAGACGATGGCTGAATGGCTGATCGAAGGCCTGCTACAACGCCTACTTGATGAAACAGATACGGTTGGTCGCTCTCTTCTAGACAGCGTTGTGTTCAGAGTTGTACCAAACATGAATCCAGATGGCAGCATCCGCGGTCACCTGCGTACTAACGCGATTGGCGTAAACCTGAACCGCGAATGGCAATCACCTTCTATGGAACGCAGCCCAGAGGTATTCCTTGTTCGCGAGCGTATGCTGGAAACGGGCGTTGACCTGTGTCTAGATATTCACGGCGACGAAGCGATTCCATATAACTTTGTAGCAGGTAGCGAAGGCACACCTTCTTACAACGAGCGCATCGCGAAGCTAGAGAGCCACTTCAAGCAAGCACTGCTCACTATCACGCCAGAGTTCCAAGATGAATTTGGTTACGATAAAGACGAACCAGGCAAAGCAAACATGACAGTTGGCACAAACTGGATTGGTGAGCAATTCAAGTGTTTGGCTTACACCGTCGAGATGCCATTTAAAGATCACATCAGTCACGCTGACGAACTTTACGGCTGGTCTCCAGAACGAAGTGTCGCGTTTGGTCACGATATGCTAGCCGCAGTTTGGGCTACAGTAGACGAGCTATAAGGCGAACTAAGCTCATTAGCTTTACCTGTATCGCCTTTGGTTTATAAGAATCTGGGCTATAGATAGAACAAAGCCCAGCACTTGTGAAAGTGCTGGGCTTTTTAATATCGGCTTGGATGAGTGAATCTAACTTTAAAAGCTTTCTATGCCACTCTGAGGCTAGCAAAAAACACTGGGTATCTTTGCCTAATGTGGCGTTGTTCAGACACCATATCTTTGAAGCTCGGACCTTGTGATAACTGAACGATCACTTCGTTACCTTCTTGTCGCAATACAGCACCGCTAATATCGATACTGTTGTTGTCATGCAACCTCAAGGTGCCGGCCATTGAAAAGCCACGATAAACCGGAATGATGTTACGCATCATCAGGCGTACACCCTTTTCAGAAACTTCGCTGACATGAAAAAGCTCATCCTTAATTCGCATCACCGGACGAGCCTTTTGAGGGTACTTTAAGCGGTAATATTTGCGTTTCTGGGTGAATGAATCTTCACGCATTGGTGACTCCCTGTCTCTGTTATTTCGGTCAAGCAATAGGCTGTAGCTTCAATTGGTCTCAAATAAACACATTCACCAAATTGATAGCTAATAATTATATCGACTTCCCGAGCTAATGCTTTAGAGATTTATACAGAGAAACACTGATTGCTTAGCATTCAGTAAAAAATGAGAACTGAATCGGAAATGAAAACTAAGATGGAAACGAGAACTAAGCCGGAAATGAACTGAACCAATAGCTAAAAACCCAATTCTTCGCATCGCACCCTAAAGCTGAAACAATGCCAACTGAATGCTGAAGCCCACGAATAGAATCCCACACACAATGTTCATCATTTGCGAGGTGCGCTTTTGAACTAACAAGCGCTTAAAGGTATCCGCCATTAAGATCACAACTAAGAACCACATCGACACCACTGACGCTTGAATTGCACCAAGTATCAAACTGTCTGTCACAATCGCATCTGTTGAAACAAATTGAGGGAATATAGAAAGATAAAACAGGACAATTTTAGGATTCAGTAGATTAGTGAGAAGCCCTTTGAAAAACTGATGATATAGCTTACTTCCCGATGCGCTCACCACAGCAAGCACGCCCTCTTGAGCGCGCAGCGCCGCACGAAAATGGTTATACCCAAGCCAGACAAGATACAAAACCCCAGCCCACTTTAGCCCTTCAAAGGCCATGGGAGTGTTCGACAGTAATAAGCTTATGCCGTTAGCCGAGATAAAGGCATGAAAAAAGAAACCACATGACACGCCCAACACGTTCACAAATGCGAACAGCTTCCTTTGAGTTAAGGCTGTGCTTAATACCAACAGCGCATTTGGGCCCGGGATAATGGCAATAAAAAACACGATAACGATAAACAGCCAGATACTGTCCCAACTCATTTCGATCTCATTTCATGAACATTTTTAGGGCGGGCATTGTACGTCCATTCAGTGCCATTACAATATGATAAACGCTTAATTATCGCGTATAGCTAACAGACATAATTCGCGCGTATAATGAATGTGTTTATCGTCTAACATACAAAACTGATTCTCTAACATTTGTAGCCCTGATAGACTCCACCTCCTTTTTGATACTTGGTTCATTTATGTCATTTGATAGCCTAACCCTTAACGCAAAAACCGTCTCCGCGCTCTCATCTCAATTCAATAAGCCGACAGAGATACAGCAAGCGGTAATTCCTACCATTATTGCGGGGAAAGACGTACTCGCATTGGCTCAAACGGGCAGCGGTAAAACATTGGCGTTCGGCTTACCTTTACTGAATAACATCAACCAAGATGTGAATGAACTGCAAGCACTGATCATTGTTCCAACCCGTGAACTTGCATCTCAAGTGACCAAATCTTTAGAACCGATCGCGACAACGCTCAATATCAAATTGGTAACGCTAACGGGCGGCGTAAATACTGATGATCAACAGCAACAATTATCGACTAAACCACAATTAGCCATCGCCACACCGGGCCGCCTACTTGCTTTAATCAAAAGTGATGAACTGGATATAGCTCGGTGTTCATCATTGGTTCTTGATGAAGCCGACCGCCTGATCGACATGGGATTTTGGCCAGATATTCAAGCGATTACTGCAGCACTACCAAGTAAACGTCAGTCACTGTTGTTCTCTGCGACACTTCCGCCCGAATTAGTAGGGCAAGCTGAAGAGCTTCTTTTAAATCCAGTTAAAGTCACGACACATCAAGAAAACAGCGTGGTCGCGACTATTGAAGAAACCCTGTATTTAGTAAACAAAGGCAGTAAAGCTCAAGCGCTCATCGCACTACTCAATCAACACACATGGCCGCAAGTATTGGTATTTATTGGCGCAAAAGACAATGCCGACGCATTAACCAAACGATTGAATAAAGCCAAAATCAGTGTGAGTGCGTTACATGGAAATAAGAGCCAAGAAGAACGAGAGCAAGCATTAGAAAGTTTCAAAAATGGCGAGACTCGTGTGCTTATCGCGACTGATGTGATGGCTCGAGGCATCCATATTGATCAACTACCTATTGTAATTAACTTCGAATTACCTTCTCACTCAGCAACTTACGTACACCGCGTTGGTCGTACAGCAAGAGCAGGAAGTACTGGCTGCGCGGTCTCTCTGGTTAGCCACAGCGAAACTGACTACCTCAATGCGATTCGCACCTTGACCAATAAGCCGTTAGTGCTGCAACCATTAGAGGGTTTCCCGGTTACCGACAAACCTGCATCTGAAACGACCGCTCGCAAGCGTCCACCTAAAGATAAAATGGCCAATCGAAGAACAGCTAAAAAGAAAAGCATTAAGCAATTTAAAAGCAAACCAAATAGCTCTAAGTAACCAGAAATAACTCTAAGTAACCAGAAATAGAATGGTCAGCTCAGTTTGTACTGGGCTTTTTTATATGCAACAAAATACAAATTCACACCCAAAAACTTCCCTAAAGTTGCCAACTTAAATGACACTTTTGTGAATTATGATGCCAACGTATTGATTCTTGGTTGCTCAAAAAAAATACTCTTAAATCACGTTGACGCCCCTATATCTAGCAACTAGATTTTTCTATTAGTGTCTACAACAGGAGGTCATTGAAATGAAACGTGCTAGCTCTACATATCGATTACAACTGATTAAGGAAGTGGCAACTCGCCGAGATCGTCAACGTTCCAATGACCCGATGGCAAACTACATACAAACCCTAATAGATAATAAAGATGATTGTGATACTTCGGTTGAACGCAACCAGAGGTTCAGTGGCAGTCATTTTGATGAGCACATAGGTGGTTGGGTAAGTGACCACTGGGGTAACAAGTAGGACAAAGAGAGTAATCCAACCAGCATAATCGCTGTAGAATTCGTCTCCGAATTAACCTATCATCTGCAACAATTCCCTATCCTAGAGTAAGCAGAAAGTGTCTGAGTTAAAAAGAGAAAAAGAAGTGATGGTTGCCTTCCAAGTGATACCTCGCGTTAAAGAAGGCAACAACTTCGAAGTGGTTGATAAAGCCATTGAAGTTGTGAAAGCTGCCGATGTGCCTTTCCAAGTCGGTGCGATGGAAACTACGATGAAAGGTGAACTCAACCAATTACTCGATATCGTTAAAAAAGCAGAACAAGCTTGCTACGATGCAGGGGCGGTAGAAGTGATCACAAACATTAAGATTCACAGTAAAACCACCGAGGCCGATGATACATTTTGCACTTACCATCGTGGTGTAACGAAAGCGAATCACATGTTTGTTTAATCACATTTTTGTTTCTGAAAACTGAGCTTTAAGAAAGGCTCTGAAGAACCAGTGGTGTTATTGGAAAGGCATGTCTGAGAGGTGAGAAAGGATTTCCATTCGTTCTTCTTCTGACATCGAATGCCAATCACGCGGAGTCTCTTCAGGGTCATCTTTTGCCCCGATCGGTTTTCGGTCAAGTGCTTTGACTGGCTCTTTTTTGATTTTTACGTTCTTTTTATTCATACCGACACCACTCCTTCTGGTACAAAGGTACCTACTTTAATATTACACCCCAACCATTATGTAAAGTAATAGTTACTTCGGAGTTAAATAAAATCTAAATACTTCCTCTTTAGCCAAAAAGATCTCTTTGGGGACTGGTATTTCCCTCTTCATCGACCTGCTTACCAATCAAGTTTTTTTGATTCATTATTTTTCTTCTATAGCGCTGACGACACAGCTTTATCACGTGCAATTGTTCTGACGGTGTCATCGACATCCAATTAAAGCGCTCTTCTCTCTTGCGCATACAACCGTTGCAATAGCCTTTGTCATCGCTTGAACAAACCCCAACGCAAGGGCTTGGAACTTGGAAAAACTCTAACTGCTCCACCATGCCTCCTTACACATTCAAAATTACGCTTACTCTCTCAAAAATAAGCGATTAATTTGTCGCCTGGCTCATGAAATCCATACTAAACTATGACCTTATACTGACACATATAGTGTTTTGTAAACTATACTTTGAACCCATCAAGTTACACTTATCCGGTAACTTCGTTCTTTCCTTTGGAGCCTTATAATATGAAGTTTAGTTCAAAAAAATTACTAGCAGTAGCCGCTTTACCTATGATGCTAGCAGCATGCACAACAACAGGTGACAACGCGATGCAAGTAACACCAACCGATCTACAGCACCATAATTGGGAACTTGCGCAAATTGATGGCAAGGACATTGTGAAAAGCGAAGACCAAGCAGCTCCTCGTCTAGAGATCGGCGAAAAGATGACTGCAAACGGCATGGCTGGTTGTAACAACTTCTTCGGTCAAGGCGAGCTGAAAGACGGTCAATTCCGTATCAAGCAAATGGGCATGACAATGAAAATGTGTCACGGCTCTGCGATGGAAATCGAACAATCGGTTTCTGCTACTCTAAGCGAGTGGAGCGACGTAACGCTAACAAACGATACGCTAGTACTGAAAAACGATGTACACACGCTAACGTACACAATTCGTGACTGGGTAAACTAATCCGTCATCGAAACCAAATACTGATTAAAGGAGCCTGATGGCTCCTTTTTTATTGTCAGCTTGCCCTCACTACTTCTTCAAAATTGACACTCATCGCCGACTTTTCGTACCAGCCTCCAATAAACCTCAAAAATCTCTCATTTAGATGCAATAAATTCAACGGTTCAGCGGTCTGTTGCTAGGATGGCAAAAGCCTAGAGTCTGTCGAGTTTTCGAGGTGATTACAGATCGAACAAAACTCAACCGAGAACTCCCTGCTTGTTCTCAAGTAATTGATTGAATTTACTGTTGAATTAGAATTTATTTCAGAAACAGATAGAATAACTATTAGGGCATGTTGATCTTTCGTTAACCACGAAGGGTCAACACGCCCTAGGGAGTTTGAAAATACAATGCTCTTGCCCGTTCACTACCAAATGGAAAAGTTTATGAACAATATAGTAAGTACGTTAGGAATCATGGCAACCGTTGCATACAGCGCAACCATTTATGCTGATGAAGCAACATCCATCGACAGCTGGAACCAAATAGAACAGCAGGCAGAGGGAGAAACTGTCTACTTTCACGCTTGGGGCGGAAGCCAAGAGATCAATCGTTACCTACAGTGGGCAGGCAAGAAATTACAAAGTGACTACGGTGTCACGTTAAAGCATGTGAAAGTGACCGATATTGCGGAAACCACCACTCGACTGCTTGCTGAAAAAGCGGCAGGAAAGAACAGTGAAGGCAGCGTCGATATCGTCTGGATTAATGGCGAGAACTTCCGTTCGATGAAAGACAACGCGCTATTGTTTGGGCCATTTACGGAATCACTTCCAAATTGGCAGTATGTCGATAAGTCTCTGCCAATTGATGTCGATTTCTCAGAGCCGACAGAAGGCTTAGAAGCACCGTGGGGCGTGGGACAACTGGTGTTCATTCATGACCAAGAAACACTTCACAACCCGCCACAATCATTCTCTGAGATGTTAAGCTACGCTCAGGCTTTCCCGAACCGCTTAAGCTACCCTCGCCCACCAGAGTTTCATGGCACGAGCTTCATTAAGTCACTACTGATTGAACTAACAAACAATAACCCTGCGCTGGCTCAGCCGGTTTCAGAAGACAACTTCCAAGAAGTAACGGCACCACTGTGGGCTTACTTAGATAAATTCCATAAAGTGGCGTGGCGCGGTGGAAAGCAGTTCCCAGCAGGCACATCGGAAAGCATCCAACTTCTGGATGACGGACAGATCGATCTCGCGATTACGTTTAATCCAAACTCTGTTTATTCAGCACAAGCCAGTGGTCGCTTAGCCGAAACCACTAAGGCTTATGCTCTAGAAAGCGGCGCTCTATCTAACATTCACTTCCTTGCGATTCCTTGGAACGCCAATGCAACCGCAGGTGCTCAAGTGACCATTAACTTCTTATTGAGCCCGGAAGCACAGTCTCGCAAGGGTGACCTCAATGTTTGGGGCGATCCTTCGGTTCTGAGCAGCAAATACCTGACTGGCAGCGCTAAAAACACCCAGCAATTTAAATCGGTTGATGAACCACACCCTAGCTGGCAAAACGCGCTCGAGAAAGAGTGGCTTAAGCGATACGGTAACTAGTCTTCATGCTACGCGCTCTATATTTTGTTGTTATAGCTGTATGCATTATCCCGACCATTCCTGGGGTAGCGGGAGTCGTGGCTTCGTCACTGAGTTTCATCCCGCCCCTTGGTTTAGAGGAGCCGACACTCAACGGTTTTAGCCAAGTCTTTCAATGGGAAGGGGCTTGGCACTCTATTGGCTTAAGCCTAGGTTCAGCAATTGCAAGCAGCTATATAGCCTGCTTCCTGACCTTTTGTATTCTTCAAGCCTCTTGGGGAAACAAGTTTTGGAGAAAGATTGAGTTTACGCTATCGCCAATGCTTGCCATTCCACATGTAGCTTTCGCTATCGGCTTTGCTTTTCTGTTTAGTCCAACGGGGCTTGGCGCAAGAGCGGTACATCACTTGCTCGGCGAATCGGCTACCAGCTCTGAATTGGCGTTATTGGTGAAAGACCCATACGCGTTCGGCTTAATTATTATGCTCGCACTCAAAGAAGTCCCCTTCTTATTGCTGATGAGCATTTCGATACTTCAGCAAATTGATGTAGAGCGTATCACCAAGGTCAGTGCATCGCTCGGTTACAGCCGCGCTCAGATCTGGTGGAAATGTATTTTCCCACAATGGTTTACCAAGCTTCGTTTCCCAATGCTGGCGGTACTCGCTTACAGTGTCTCGGTTGTCGATATTGCTTTGATCATAGGCCCAACCAACCCGCCGACCTTTGCCGTTTTGGTATGGCAATGGTTCAACGATCCGGATCTTAACCTACTTCCGCGATCTGCTGCTGGTGCCATCGTTTTGTTTGGTTTAGCTTCGTTGATCATCTCCTTGGCGCGTTTAGTTGAATGGGCGGTTCTTAAGTACTTTCGAACTTGGCAGTATTCCGGAAGAACAGGGGCAAACCTTCCGGGGAAAACGGTATTCACTGTCCTTGCTAGCCTTTCACTGCTGATCATTCCTTTAATGGTAATTTGGAGCGTTGCTCAGCGTTGGCGCTTCCCTGATTTACTGCCGAGCCGCTACAGCATGCGCTTCTGGGAGTTCGAGTGGGATGCCATCATGAGTACTGTGGGTCAAAGCTTATGGATTGGTCTGATTGCTGCTTCAATCGCTTTGTTGCTTGCGCTGGTGGCTCACGAATACAGAATCAAATACAAGTGGCAAGTTCCGGGCTTCATTATCGCTATTCCAATGCTAATACCACAGCTTTCAGTGTTGTTTGGTATGCAAGTCACGACCCTCTACATCGGCAGTAGTGCCTATGAGTTCTGGGTGATTTGGGCGCATGTTTTCTTTGCTTTCCCGTTCGTGTATCTGTCTTTGGATGGCCCGTGGAAAAGCTTCAATGATGGGTTGATTAAAGCCTCGCTGAGCCTAGGTAAATCGCCATTTCAGAGTTGGTATTCGATCAAACTACCAATCTTGCTTCCTGCGATTGCCTTTGCTTGGGCGGTCGGGATCAGCGTGAGTTTGGCCCAATACCTTCCAACATTAATGCTCGGCGCGGGCCGTATTAGCACGATCACCACAGAAGCCGTTGCACTTACCAGTGGTTTCGACCGCAGGGTGACAGCAATCTATGCCATTTGGCAGGCCCTATTGCCTCTGTTCTTTTTCTCTTTAGCGATATTAGTCAGCCGACTTCAACTCAGATATCGCCGTCTTACTTTTAAAGGTTTCCTAAGTAATGAGTCTGTACCTCAACGACCTCGCCATCCGTAAAACCGATGGAGATTCGCTGTTCTCAGCGCTAAACGTCACATTAGAATCTGGCCAAATACTGGCTTTGATGGGGCCGAGTGGCTGCGGAAAGTCGACCTTACTGGATGCGATTGCTGGTCACTTAAGTGAAGAGTTTTCGTACTCTGGCACCGTTGTGTTGAACAATATTCAGCTCGACGAGCTTCCATCACATCAGCGTGAAGTCGGTATTTTGTTTCAAGATGACTTGTTGTTTCCGCACCTCAAAGTATGGGAAAACTTGGCCTTTTCGTTACCGAACTCTGTTAAAGGTTCCGCTCGCCAAAAACAAGCAATGGCTGCACTAAAAGACATAGAGCTAACTCACTTAGCTGAATCTTTCCCGGATCAAATATCCGGCGGTCAACGCGCAAGAATAAGCTTGACTCGTATGTTGTTAGCCAAGCCTAAACTCGCCCTGCTTGACGAACCGTTCAGTAAGTTAGACCAAGAGCTCAGAGCACAATTTCGCGATTGGGTCTTCGAACAGCTGACCAAAGCGAATATCCCTACATTAATGGTCACGCACGACGAAGCCGATGTACCTCAAGGGGCAGAAGTACTGTCTTGGCCATGGAGAAGTAACCATGCTGGATAAGTACTCCATTAAGGTCATTAAGTGGCCATTAAATCAGTCAGCTAAGTTACTAAACCAATTGGGTATCACGGCCAATCAAACCACGTTATTCGGATTTCTGATTGGGTGTTTAGCGTTTCCAGCGTTGGCATTTCAACAATATGAGTGGGCGTTAGGCTTCATTGTGTTTAATAGAGTATGTGATGGGCTTGATGGAGCCTTGGCTCGAATCCAAGGCATTAGTGATGCGGGCGGTTTCCTCGATATCAGCCTAGATTTCCTATTCTACTCGCTGATCCCTTTTGGATTTGTCATTGCCAACCCAGAACACAACGCCATTGCCGGTGCATTTTTGATCTTCTCTTTTATCGGCACAGGCAGCAGCTTTTTAGCGTTTGCGGTTATGGCAGGCAAGCGAGGCATTGAAAACCCAGTCTATAAGCATAAGTCTCTGTACTACATGTCAGGGCTAACCGAAGGCACTGAAACCATCGCTTGTTTCATCGCGTTTTGTATTTGGCCTCAACACTTTGCGGTTATCGCTTACACCTTTGGTGCAGCTTGTTGGCTAACCACGTTCATGCGTATTTATTTTGGTTTTCAGACACTAAAAAACCAAGCTAGTTAATAAATGAGTTAGTTTCTTGCATCTATAAAAACGCCGCTCATTGTGAGCGGCGTTTTCTATATTAGTATGGATAATGCCCGCTAAATCATGACATCAAGCTTCAGCTGAAGCCGTGATTTTAAACCTCAATACCTTTAGGCTTGAATCAAGGTCGACATCGACAAACTCAGGCGGGTTGTCTAGGCGTTCAATAAACTCAACGCTTGGCGCTTCTTCTGCCATCGTCTCAATCAGGAAGTTTGGTGAGACTGCTGGTGAGTTCACACACGCAATCACTTCACCGCCTTCCGTTAGAAGCTCCGGCAAACGGCGTAAGATCTTTTTGTAGTCTTTAGTTAGGGCGAAGCTGCCTTTTTGGAACGAAGGTGGATCGATAATCACCAACTCATAAGGACCGCCCTTCTTGATTTTTCCCCACGACTTAAAAATATCGTAGCCAAGGAAGTTAACCGAGCGCATATCGTGATCATTCAGACGGTGGTTATCGCGGCCTTTATTCAACGAGCCACGAGACATGTCCACGTTCATACATTGACGAGCACCACCAGCGATAGCCGCGACAGAGAAACCACAAGTGTATGCGAACAGGTTAAGAACGTTCTTATCCTGAGCATTATCTTGTACCCACTGACGACCATTACGCATGTCTAGGAACAAACCGAAGTTCTGATTACGGCCAATGTCTAATTGGTACTTAAGGCCATGCTCAACCACAACCGGAGAGTCATTCAACTCACCCCATAGAACCTCTGAAGGCGCACCATCGGCATAACGGTGTTGCAGAACAATGCTTGTGCCCTGCTTTGATTGCCAGATATCTTTGTTGGTGAGTTCAACCAATCCAGCTTTAAGAGATGACAAGAATTCATCGTCGACTTCTTTAAACACGTTAACCAGTAGCTGTCCATCAACCCAGTCACATGTCAGTTGCTCTAGACCAGGCCAAAACTTACCGCGCCCGTGGAAAATACGGCGTAGTTCGTTTGGTACTTCATTAAGTTGCTGTTCAATATGACTAAAAAACAGAGGTAAAGCTGATGCTTCCATTATTTCACTCACTTAGTGTTTAGCTTTGGCCAAGTTAATGACCAAGGTTCAAGCCAACTGTCCAAACCGTTCGACACGGTTTCTTGATGCCACTTCTCACCCAAGGAGTTTAGGCTTCTTGGATCGCAGACATATTCGTAGGCTTGTGATTGATAGGCAAATCGAATCGCGAAGGCATGCAGATAACCTCTGTCAGCCTCACTCGATGGATTATAAATAGGGTCACCAACAATGGCTGAGCCGATCGACTTCATCGCGACACGGATCTGGTGAGTTCGCCCCGTATAGGGTTTGCATAACAGCAGACGCTCACCGGGTTCAGCCGTTGCTGATAAAAACTGAGTAATCGCAGGGTTCTCTTTGGATGTCAGAAGTTTCCAACTTGAGCGTCGTGAGCGCTCCATGTCTCCTGAGATCAAACCTTGCTTTTTCTTTGGCTTCTTAGAACCGATCGCAAGGTAGTATTTCTCTACTTCACGCTTTGCAAATAGCTGTGAAAGCTCGCTCGCCGCCGACGCATTTTTTGCCAGCAGCAGAATGCCCGAAGTCATTTTATCTAGTCGATGAACGAGATACAGCTTAGGCTCATTAATTGCCTTAGCAACTTCTTGAAGCAACATGGTATCGCCATCGTCTTTGTGGACGCTGACTCCAGGGTGCTTATTGATAAGTAAAAAATCAGAGTGGTTCAGAAGAATATCGAACATTAAAGGCTAGCTCCATTGTAGAACGTGGAGTATACCGCGTCTGAACCCAGATTCCAGCTACGAAAAAGCCCAACTCACTCAATAAATATTGAATCGTTGGGCTTCTTTTCAACAAGTAGCGACCAGTGCTTGGTCTTTACTCGATTACCACTCGATAAATAGAACCAAGCTACCGCTTTACCCCAGTTTAAACTTACCAACCAAAGCTTCTAGCTCCGCAACTTTACCGTTCAAACCTGAAGTATTTTCTGAGCTGCGCGTTGCCAGTTGCAAGGATTGCTCAGAGATATCGCTGATTGCCGTGATATCTGCCGCAATTTCTTTGGTCACAGCTGTCTGCTCTTCTGCTGCGGTCGCAATAGAGTTAACCATGCTTTGTACATTGCCTGCACCGCTTACAATCGCTTCTAGGGCAGAAACCGCACCTGAGCTTTGCTCAACACCAATCTCAACTAAACGACAGTTATCTTGAGTGTAAGTCACCGCTTCTTGAGTGCCCGATTGAATCGATTGAATGATGCCCGAGACTTCTCGTGTCGCTTTGGTTGTTCTTTCTGCTAGCGCTCGCACTTCATCGGCTACCACAGCAAAACCACGACCAAACTCGCCAGCACGCGCAGCCTCAATCGCAGCGTTAAGAGCTAACAGGTTAGTTTGCTCAGCAATGTCTTCGATTACCTTGATAACGCTACCAATCTGCTCACCGTGAGAACCTAGAGTATTCATTTGCAACGACATATCGCTCATTTGAGTCGACACTTGTTGAATACTCGCCACCATCTCAACAATCACGTTGCGGCCATCTTCTGCAGAGGTTTCTGAGCGACGTGCTTCTTCATAAGTTGAAGTACCTTGCTGCGCCACTTCAGAAATGGTCAAGCTTAGCTCTTCAGCAGCCGTTGCAATCAAGTTAGCTTTGTCTGCTTGAGCTGATGCACCAGTAACGATGTCTTGGCTAATAGAAGAGAGCTCCCCTGTCACCGATTGGACTTGGTGAGTCACAGACGAGATTGAACCTAATAGGTCTACTAGTGATTTCTGCATCTGGTTAATCGACTTAGCCAGTTCAGCCAATTCATCACCAGAATCATCAATAATGTCGCCTGCCGTTAGGTCACCATTTGCTACACGTCGTGCTACTTGTTCTACACGAGTAAGACGATTGGTAATAGAGCTAGACAATAGATACGCAATCACACAACCAAAGACAATCGCAATAGCAGACAACACCATGATGGTGCGCTCGATGGTAGTAAACGTGTCGGTTAGTGTCAGTAGTGACTGTTCTGTATCTGCGCGCTCACTTGCTGACGCTTGATCCAGTAAGTTCTCAATAGGGATAAGATTGCTCTCATACAAAGATCGTAGCTGTTGAATATTGGCTAGTAGCGCAGCTTCATCATTGATCTTCGGCACAAGCTTTGATTCAAACTCTTGAGTGAAACGCCCCATCAAGTCTTCAATTCGCTGAATACGGCGGTGGTCTTCCGAACCTCTACTCTCCAAACGCTTAGCCTGCTCGATAGCTTGAGCAAATTCGTTCTTGTTGGTTCGATAATCATTGAGTGCATTATCGACCAGAGTGATTGCACCCAGAGCATCTCGATAGACATCTCCAGCTTCATCGATCAAAACAAGGTAGGTAACGGTACCCGGTACATCATCTAATCTAATCTCATCGGCGCTCTTATGAGCGCCAATAACTTCCATCCATACAATACCGACTAACGTGACAAGCACCGCCAATATAGAGCCAAAACCGGCATACAGTTTCTTTCTCACTGACAATTTCAAACAACACCTACCTAAATCAAAATATAGCTCTAACAGCTATTCGTTCCATTTATATCGGCTATCAGACGGATACCTTCAATGGTTATTTTTCTTAGATAATTAAGTTCCAGACATAAAAAAACGGGAGCTAATGAGCTCCCGTTTATCAAATTACTTTATCTTGCGATTAGAACTTCTTAGAAATCAGCGCAAAACCAGCAATGATACCAATACCTAGTAGCATGATTGCACCTTTACCGCTATCGAAGCCAGAAGAGATACCCATGAACGCAACGATTGCGATAGCTACAGGGATGATGTACTTAACTAGTGTGTACCATAGACCAAATAGTGGGAAAGAGACTTCACCGTCGTTAGTGATTTCTTTCTCTAGGTCTGCACGGTTTAGTCTCCAACCAGCGAAGATACATACCAACATACCGCCAACCGCTAGGAAAATCTTATCCGTTAGTAGGTCGAAAATGTCGAACGCGCCAGTATCAAACAGTGTTGGACCGAAGCCGCCAAGTGATAGAGAAGCGAAGATACATAGAATCGCCATTACAACACTTGCAGACAGTACCGCTGTTACACGCTTCATGCCTTTCTCATCGATTAGGTAAGAAACCACAACTTCAAGTAGAGATACTGAAGATGTTAGTGCCGCAACACTCAAACCAACGAAGAACATAAGAGCAAATAGAAGACCGATTACGCCGCCCATTTCAGCGAATAGCTGAGGAACAACAACGAATACTAAACCAGGGCCCGCTGCAGGTTCCATACCGAACGCGAACATTGCAGGGAACATTGCAACACCAGCTAGAATAGCAACACCAGTATCCATTGCGGTTACCATTGCTGTTGTCTGAACTAGGTTCTCTTTCTTCTTAAGGTAAGAACCGTATGTCATCATACAACCCATACCAAGACTTAGAGAGAAGAATGCTTGACCTAGAGCGGCTAGGATTACATTGCTGTCTACTTTAGAGAAGTCAGGACTGAATAGGAACTCAAGACCAGCCATCGCGCCCGGAAGCATAATGCCTTTGATTGATACTACAATAAGGATAATGAAAAGAAGCGGCATCAGGATCTTACCTGCTTTCTCAATACCACCAGAGATACCTTTCATAACGATAACAACGTTAAGTAGTAGGTATAAGCCCATCCACATTAGTGGTTGAACTGGGTTTGAGATAAAGCCACCAAAGCTATCACCAATTGCTTCTGGTGCGTCTAGAAGACCACCTGCAATTTTACCGATGTATGCGATTGACCAACCGCCTACTACTGGGTAGAAACCCATGATAAGTAGACCACTGAATACGCCGATAACGCCAGCGAACGTCCAACGACGGTCAGTTGTTTTAAATGCACCTACTGCTGATTTTTGCGTATGACGGCCAATCGCAAATTCAGTCAGCATGACACTGAAACCAATAAAAATTACAAAAAACAGGTAAATGGCAACGAATGCACCACCGCCACTTTCGCCTGCTGTGTATGGGAATTTCCAAATGTTACCTAAGCCAACAGCAGAACCTGCTGCAGCCATTACGAATCCTAACTTCGAACCCCAGGTATCGCGGGGTGTTGTGGTTGTATTACTAGTAGCCACGTGTACTCCAAACTTTTGTGTTATGTGATGTTGTGTTTTGCTTTGGGTGGCGTCTTTAAAAGGAAGGTGTATAAATAAATTTACACACCTAAAAGATTTGATTGACGCTCGTTATATAGCAAGTAAACCAGTTTAAGAATAAAATTGGAAGCCCGAACCGTACAAATTTCGTTACCAATGTAAATTTTTATGGTTAAATGCCGCCTTTTCATACAAAACAATCGTTTTCGTCTTAAGTTAACCAAAACTTAACAACTATTACCTATTTACAGCTTTTGCTCTATTTTGTAAATAGTTGATTCCTTAAATTCCCATATCCGCAAAATAGCATTACTATCTAAGTGTCTCTTTTTTCGAGTATTCAATGTGGAAAAGTTCTACCATTTTTTAACTTTAGCTTCTGTCGCTTTGTACTGGGTACTGGTTGCCGGTGTGACCTTCCGTGTTGTACTAAAACGGCGCTCTGTCAGCGTTTCTCTCGCGTGGTTGATGGTTATCTACATTATCCCAATTGTAGGTGTCGCTTGTTACTTCCTTTTTGGAGAGCTAAACCTAGGCAGAAAAAGGGCTGAACGCGCTCATCGTATGTTTACCCCTTTCGGCGACTGGTTCCGTCAATTGAATGATTGCCAACTTCACCAACCAGGGAAAGTCGGCTCCCCTATCCATAAGATTGACGAGCTTTGTAACAATCGAATGGGCATCCCTGCGCTCAGTGGAAACACTCTATCGCTGCAATCTTCACCAAACGAGATCCTACACGCAATTATCGAAGATATAGAAAATGCACAAACCAGTATCAAGATGGTTTTCTATATTTGGCATCCAGGTGGCCTGACCGATTCGGTTGCCTCTGCGCTGATTCGCGCTGCAAAACGTGGCGTAGATGTTAAAGTTTTGCTCGATTCAGCAGGTAGCCCACGCTTTTTCAAAAGCCATTGGCTCGCAATGATGAAAGACTCGGGTGTACAGGTTGTACAAGCATTGGAGGTGAGCCCTTGGCGTATATTCTTAAGACGCCTCGATTTAAGGCAGCACCGCAAGATTATCGTGATTGATGAAACCATCGCCTATACGGGTTCAATGAACATGGTTGACCCGGCTCACTTCAAACAAAACTCAGGCGTTGGTCAATGGATTGATGTCATGGTCCGTGTAACAGGTCCAACTGTTAACGTGCTCTCTGCAATCCATGGTTGGGATTGGGAAGTTGAGACTGGTGAACGCATTCTCCCTGATATACCTGAATGCCCAGTTGAAGAAATCATGACACATCATCCGGTTCAAGTAGTGCCGTCTGGCCCTGGCATGCCGGAATATTTGATCTTACAAGTACTGACCATCGCCATCAATCAAGCGAATCATTCTGTACGTATTACTACACCTTATTTTGTGCCAAGTGCTGACTTACTCGAAACACTTAAGATGACAGCTCAACGCGGCGTAACTGTAGAACTGATCATTCCACACAATAACGATTCACTAATGGTTAAATGGGCTTCTCGTGCGTTTTATACCGAGTTGCTTGAAGCTGGCGTGAAGATCTATGAATTTTACGGTGGCCTTCTTCATACCAAATCGGTAGTGATCGATGAAGAGTTTTGCTTGATCGGAACCGTCAATATCGACATGCGCAGTTTGTGGCTCAACTTTGAAGTGACTCTGGCTGTGGATGATGTGCATTTCACGCAAAAACTGTCTGAGCTGCAGAAATCTTATATCGCTTCATCCCACTCTGTAGAGTTAGAACAGTGGGAGCAAAGAAACCTTAGTAATCGCTTCTTTGAGAGGCTGTTCTACTTGTTCAACCCACTCCTATAATTCCAGCAATGAGTCGATTATGGCTCGTTGTTTCCCCATCGATCATTTTTAACCTTTCACTGTTAACTGAGTGAAAGGTTAAAAATCGTAAGAAAAGCGCAAAAATCCCCGCTCCGCTCTTGCTTTGAACACTCTTGGCATGTTTTAAATAGGACATAACCGATTGATAAGGAATTCACAGCATGTCCGAGAACAAAACCACTAAACTTATCACTGCCGGTCGTGATAAGAAGTGGACCAATGGTGTTGTTAACCCACCAGTACAACGCGCTTCAACTGTCGTATTTAACTCAGTAGAAGAGAAGCGTAAAGCTACGATTAACCGCGCTAACAAGACCCTTTTTTACGGACGTCGTGGAACCAACACTCATTTTGCCTTCCAAGATGCGATGGTTGAAGTAGAAGGCGGCGCGGGTTGTGCACTGTACCCGTGTGGTACGGCCGCCATTTCTAATGCCATTCTCTCTTTTGTAGAAACAGGTGATCATATTTTAATGGTTGACACCTGCTACGAACCTACTCGTGATTTCTGTGACACCATCATGAAAAAGATGGGGGTAGAGACAACTTACTACGAGCCAACGATTGGTGAAGGTATCCAAGACCTTATCAAGCCAAACACTAAGGTGCTGTTTACTGAGTCTCCAGGCTCTGTCACCATGGAAGTGCAGGATATTCCAACACTAGCTCGTATCGCTCATGAACATGACATCATCGTTATGCTAGACAATACTTGGGCGGCTGGCGTGAACTTCTCACCGTTTGATTTTGGTGTTGATATCTCGATTCAAGCAGCGACCAAATACATCGTGGGTCACTCTGATGTGATGCTAGGTACGGCAGTCGCCAATGAGAAATGCTGGGATCAACTAAGAGAGCAAAGTTACTTGATGGGGCAATGTGTCTCACCTGATGATGCTTATTTAGGGCTTCGCGGCATTCGTACTCTTGATGTGCGTCTACGCCAACACGCAGAAAGCAGCTTGAAGGTCGCAAAATGGTTAGAGACTCGTCCTGAAGTTAACCACGTT
Organism: Vibrio sp. 10N.222.55.A1; assembly: GCF_041473835.1. NCBI lineage: Bacteria > Pseudomonadati > Pseudomonadota > Gammaproteobacteria > Vibrionales > Vibrionaceae > Vibrio > Vibrio sp. 10N.222.55.A1. The sequence goes on from NZ_JBFRSX010000045.1 coordinate 23,923, forward strand.
CGTCACCCTGCTCTTGAGTCTTGCCCAGGCCATGAATTCTTCAAACGAGATTTTACTGGCGGTAATGGCTTGTTCTCTTTTGTACTAAACAACTCTAATATCAAAGCGACGACAGCGTTACTTGATGGAATGACACATTTTAGTATGGGTTACTCTTGGGGTGGATTTGAAAGTTTGATTCTAGCTAACGAACCAAGCAATTTTGACAGCTTGAGAACTGTTGCCAATCCTAATTTCGAAGGTACCTTGATACGTGTTCATATTGGGTTAGAAGATGTTGATGACCTGATTGCTGATCTAGAGGCGGGATTAGAACGTTATAGCGCTCTGATTTAATCTGAGACGATAGGTCTAATATGCAAAAAAGGCAGGATATTCCTGCCTTTTTCTGTTTAAAGCATAACTCAAAATACTCATATTCAGATACTTCAGCTCATAATACAAACCGCTCATAGTCCAGAAGCTTTCAAAGCCAATATTGAACCTTAAAGCACATCCACTTAAAGATCTCAGAGCGATGAAAAAATGGCTATGAATTTTTCAATTTCTAAGTGATTGTTCCGCTGAAATAAATAACACTTTATTTGTGTGGGCAACCGACTAAATGATCATTGACCATACCTGTTGCTTGCATAAATGCGTAACAGATTGTTTCCCCTACAAACTTAAAGCCTCTCTTCTTCAAAAACTTACTCATCGCTTTAGATTGCTCGGTAGAAGCGGGAACTTGAGACATCTCGGTCCATTGATTCACGATCACCTCATTATCAACAAATTGCCATAAGGCATTAGAAAGAGAGCCGAACTCTTTCTGTAATTCAAGCGTTGCTCGTGCATTGTTGTATACCGAAGCAATCTTACCCTTGTGCTTAACCACATCGAAGTTTTCAATGATGTGCGGCACGTTGTCTTCATTCAACTCAGCTAGCTTGTTTAGATCGTAATCATCGAACGCGGCACGATAGCCTTCACGCTTTTTAAGGATCGTAATCCAACTCAGACCGGCTTGAGCACCTTCTAAAGTAATGAACTCAAACAGAACTTGGTCATCATAAACAGGCACGCCCCACTCTGCATCGTGGTACTCCCTTTCAAGCTCATGTTTAAGCGCCCATGCACACGTTCTATCCACTGTATTAGCTTCCATTTCGATGGTCTCTTTTAGTAATCGTACATAAAAATAATGCCCCAATTAGGGGCATTATTTCAAAGGTCAGTTGACGTTAAGCCACTTCAATTTTATGGAACAAACGATACAGCACAGGCACTACGATTAGCGTGAGTACAGTCGCAAAGCCTAAACCAAACATGATGGTTACTGCCATTGGCTTGAAGAAGATATCCGGTAGTAGAGGGATCATACCTAGAATGGTGGTAATCGCCGCCATACATACCGGGCGAACACGACTCAGAGCCGCATCAACAACCGCTACATACGGATCTTTACCAGATTTCATCTCAATCTCAATTTGATCAAGTAGTACGATACCGTTCTTCAGAAGCATCCCAGATAGACTCAAGAAGCCCAACAGCGCCATAAAGCCGAATGGTGTATTCAAGGCTAGCAAGCCTGTCGTCACCCCTATCAACGCCAATGGAACCGTTAACCAAACGATCAGAGGCTCTTTCACCGAGTTAAACAAGAACACAGTGATTAAGAACATGAACAAGTAACCCAGAGGCATGGTTGTGAACAGTGACGCCTGTGCATCTGCTGACGACTCATATTCACCCCCCCATTCCAATGAGTAACCCGGAGGCATCTCAATCGCTTCAATCTGTGGTTGTAAGCGTTTCTGTAGAGTTGAGGCCGTCTCTTCACCCAATAGATCAGGATCCGCCATTACCGTTAGCATACGCTTACGGTTCTTACGGATGATCAGTGGATCTTCCCATTCTAGCTCGTAACCTAACGTTACTTGTTGAAGTGGGATGTACTCACTTAATGCTGGGCTCCAGATCTTCATGCCTTCGATGTTACGAATATCGACACGCTCGTCTTCAGGCAAACGAGCCACAATCGGCATTAACGTTGTACCATCACGATACACACCAATCGACTTACCAGAGAAAGACATTGCTAGGAAATCATCAACGTCAGATTTAGTAATACCATAACGACGCGCTTGGCTTTCATTGAACTGAGGCTCTAATACCTTAGTTCTTTCACGCCAATCGTGACGAACGTTAAATGCGCCTTCATCAGCACGCATGATGTCCATCACTTGTGCAGCGATTGAACGTAAAACCGTTGGATCAGAACCCACAATTCGCGCTTCAATTTTCGCACCGCCACCAGGACCTAATTCGATCTGTTTAAGCTTGTAGTCAATCTCTGGGAACTGACCATTTACATGTTCACGGAAGCGTTTCATTAGCCCTTCAAGTACTTCATAACTTTTCACACGAACCGTTATCTCGCCGTAAGCGCTATAACTTTTCTCTGGCGCATAAGTCAGCATGAAACGTTGCAGGCCTTTACCCGCGGTTGTCGTGATATGTTCAACGTCGTCCTGCTCAGCTAGCCAACTCTCAAGCACTTTAAGCTTGGTATTGGTCGCTCGAATATCGGTACCTTCTGGCATCCACACATCCACTTGGAACATAGGTGTGGTTGAAGACGGGAAGAAGGCTTGCTTAACGAAACCAAAACCGTACACACTCGCGCCTAAACCAATAATCAGAACAAACATGGTTAACCAAGCACGCTTCATACAGAACTCAAGGAAGTTTTTGTAGATAACAAAAACCATCCCGTTGTATGGGTCCTTACCTTCGTTATCTGGATCGACCTTCTGACCTTTAAAGAACATGTCGGCAAAGAACGGCGTGAGCGAGATGGCAGTAAACCAACTCAGCATCAAGGAGATCAGTAGCACCGTGAACAAGGTGCCACAGTATTCGCCTGTTGAGTCTTCAGATAAACCAATTGGAGCAAACGCAGTCACCGCAATAACCGTCGCACCAAGCAGCGGCCATTTGGTTTGGGTTACGATATCGGTGGCGGCCTGCATCCGGGTTCGCCCCTTCTGCGTGCCGATCAATATCCCTTCCACCACCACAATGGCATTATCCACCAGCATCCCCAAGGCGATAACCAACGCGCCCAGTGAAATACGTTGTAGGTCGATCTTGAAGTACTGCATGAAAATGAATGTACCGAATACGGTCAATAGCAGTATCAAACCAATCAATAGGCCCGATCTTAGTCCCATGAAGAACAGTAACACCACGATTACGATCGCAACCGCCTGCCCTAAACTCACCACAAATCCGCTTACCGACTTGTCTACCTCTTTAGGTTGGTTATAAACCTCGGAGATGTCGATGCCGACGGGTTGTTGATACTTTAGCTCGGCCAATCTTCGATCAAACGCTTCACCAACCGCTACTACGTTCACGCCTTGCGCAAAAGAGACACCAAGGTTAAGTGCGAGCTTGCCGTTATAGCCAATGATGTTACTTGGCACTTCAACATAACCACGAGTTACATTCGCCACATCTTTTAAATAGATGAGACCTTGAGCACCACCTTCTGTCAGAATTAAATCGCCAAGCTGCTCAACATTCTGGAACTCACCCGTTGGATGAATTCGAATGTATTCGTCGCCAATTCTTACCGCACCCGCACTTGATACAATATTTTGAGTCGATAAAAGATTAAATACCGTGCTTGGAGACAGACCTAAGGAGCTTATCCGCTTCATCGATATCTCAATGAATACTTGCTCTTGTTGTTGACCAGAAACAGAGACCTTACTGACCCCATCAACCAACTCCAGCTCTCGCCTTAGATAATCAATGTAATCCAGCAGCTCTTTGTAGCTATAACCATCACCCGTCACCGCAAGCAAGATCCCGTAAACGTCACCGAAGTCATCAATGACTTGAGGATCATTGACCCCAGGTGGCAGTTCAACCTTAAGATCATTCACTTTTCGGCGAAGTTCATCCCAAATTTGCGGAAGATCGTCCGGACCATAGTTATTCTTCATCGTTACCGTTACCTGAGACAGGCCACGGCTTGAAATAGAGTTCACTTCGTCGACATAGGTAAGCTGTTGAATCGCTTTCTCTAGTGGGTAGGTAACTTCTTCTTCCACCTGCTGAGGCGTTGCCCCCGGGTATGAAGTCACGACCATTGCATCTTTGATGGTAAAGGCAGGATCTTCTAAACGCCCCAAACCGAAGAATGCTGAAACACCACCAATAAGAAAGATCAGAGATAGCATCCAGCTAATGACTTTGTTACGTATAAAGTAAGAAGCAACACCTGTGATCTGATCATCACCCTGTTGATCGTCATTTTGGGGCTTGTTATTTACTTCACTCATTGTTCGTCTCCTGAGACAATACTTCCACTGTCATCCCATCTCGCAATCGCGATACGCCTGCAACAACGACATGCTGCCCCATTTCCAATCCTTTCACTACCTGCAATGTTTCCTGGTTTGCTTTTCCTAACACGACTTGTTGTTTCGAGACTGTCTTGTCGTCGTTAAGAACCCACACATAAGAGTTTTTACGATCCAGTTCATCACCGTCTGCATTGAATACCGCTTCGATCGGAATAAGTACACCAGCTTTTAGCTCCAAACCGATATCCCGCCCGTTTGAAGTCACATCAACGGCCATACCATCAAGAATCAAATCGTCTTCTGGCATCGGCAAAGCTAATGTAACCGTGAAGGTACCCGTACTTGGATCGGGTTCAGTGGTGAACTCTTTAATACCTGCGGTGTATTCATTACCGCTTGGCACTCTCACCACAGCTTCCACGTTCGAGAGGAGCGTTTCATTGGGTTGATTCACATAAATTTGGTCAGGGAGCTGAATCACAACTTCGACATCCTCAACACTGTGAATGTTCACAATCTGTTGGCCTACCTGAATATTTTCATATTGGTCGACACTGACTCGAGAAATAATCCCATCAACAGGCGCACGAAGCATAGTGAACGATAAGCGCAGTTTCGCCAGTTCCAACTCGGCATAAGCAATCTGGCGTTGAGCGGCAATTTCATCGAATTGCGACTTAGCCAATAAGCCTTTCTTCACTAGCGGACTCGAACGTCGGTATTGACTATTGATTACCGTGTAACGAGCTTGAGCATTGTCCACATCCAATTGATAATCGGTAGGGTCAAGCTCGGCAATGATGTCCCCTTTGGCAACTCGTTCACCTTCCTTCACATCTAGCTTGAAGATTTCACCCGCAACTCGGAAACTGAGGTGAGCCTTCTCAGCAGCGTTTGCTACCGCAGGGAAATAGAGTTTGTCGCTAAAATCGATGACTGAAATCTCGATAGCTTTAACCAAGGGCGTGTTATTCACTTCTACAGCTTGCTTATCTTCACAAGCCGTCAGTAAGGCTAAACACGACAGGCCAGCAGCCACTTTAAGTGTTTTCATGTTATAGCCCCCTTTCCTTGATCCACTCTCGAACTTTAATGCCCGACTCAAGACCATTGACGCCAGAAGTCACAATGCGATCGCCATCGTTCAATCCAGAGACGATATGGCGTTTTTCATCGATGACAATGGCAACATTTTCAACAATGCCGTCGCTATTCACACGCCATACAGAGACATCATCCCCATCGGTCATCATTGCTGACGTTGGTATTTTGGTGGCCGCCGCTAACGATGAAACGAGATTTACCGAGCCAGACATACCGGGCAAAATACCCACATCGGTTGGTCTTTCCATTACCATGGTGACTTTGTACGAACCTGTTTTCGGGTCAGCTTCGGTATCCACTTCTTGGAAGGTTAAAACGTAAGAGTTTTCAGGAAACGCATCAAAAACCATGGTTGCATCCATCTCGAACCCTGATGAAAAGCGCGTAATAAGTTGGTCGGGTAATAAGAAGACGACTTTAAGAATTTGATTGGTTTGAATATTCATCACGCCTTGTTTAGCCGCAATGTATTCATGGTTTTCAGCAGGAATGATGGAAATGGTTCCGTCATACGGCGCAACCAAAGTGGTGTAGCGAAGATTCGCGTTAGCTTGATTAAGCACCGCGCGAGCTGAATTGTGGTTCGCTTTCGCTTGGTCGAAATCTTGCTCTGATACCACACGATCTTTACGAAGTTTGATCGCACGTTGATATTGAACATCGGCTAGCTGAAAATTCGCTTTTGCTTGCTTCTCGAGTAGTTGATATTCATCGGGATTTAACTTAGCAAGCTCGTCGCCTTTAGACACGTGCTGCCCAGCGGTCACATCGATGCTCTGCAATAACCCAGGAACACGGAATGCGAGTACCGCTCTGTCACCAGCTTCTGTGGTAGCAGGGAAATTACGCTCAAAGGCATTATTACCGACGGAGACAGTGAAGAGTTTGGCGGGTCTGGACTCAGGTTCAGGCACGGGAGGAAGCTCCTTACCACACCCAGACAACCCAGCTAAGGCAGTCAATAGGACAAGGGAGGCTCTATACATTGGTGATCATCCATATCTATAAATATTTTTATAACATAGATTAATCACATGTAACTTACCAGTCAGCGTAAGATTTATTTAGAGAAAATTATTAAAAAAAATAACGGCTTGGAATAAATTTTCCTAAACCGTTATCTAATCCTTTTTAGGTTTTACCACTACATGTTCTTAAATTCACGATTCACTTTAAACGTATCTGAGGTGACATAAGCTTCCATGTTGCGGACACTGGTCTCTAACTTCTGGAAATCACCCTCTAAAGTGTTCAATAGCGACTCTGCAGTTTGCCCTTTTTCCCAAGGCTTTTGCTTCAGCGTATGCTCTTGTTTCGCCTTCATTTGGTCGACATACTGAGGTGGTTGTTTTTCAAGCATAAATGTCAAAGCTAAATACGCTAATAACACCAGAAAACTACCACCAAGCAGTGCTGCTGAGATAACTAAGATGCGAACCAACCACACTTCAAGGCCAAAATAGTTCGCTAACCCTGCACACACACCAGACAATTTGCCGTTAATCGTGTCGCGATACAGTTCTCTACTCATAGTTTCGTCTCCAGTTAGGCGACTCCGCATCCAGTATTTTTTCTAGCGTTTTCACTCGGTCTTGCATGGATTCGGCTTGCGCAGAAAGCTTATGCAGACGTTGAAGATCCGTTTCAGAAAGACCATTGCTGGATTTCTTCTTGCTGCGGTAATGTAAGAATAACCATAGCGGTGCCACGAAGATTAAAAAGACAATCAGTGGACCTGCAATTAGAAATGTTGACATAGACAACTCCTAGATTATTTATCGCGGTTTTCAACTTGTTGCTTCAGTTTCGCTAGCTCTTTTTCGATTTCATCTTGAGCTTGTAGCTCGGCAAACTCTTGGTCTAAAGATTTTGCGTTGCCAGTCTTAGCGTAAACGTCCGCTTCAGCTTCTAATTCATCCACTTTACGCGAGAATTGCTCAAACTTCGCCATTGCTTCGTTGGTTTTGCTTGAGTGCAGGTGTTTTTGAACATCACGACGGTTGCTTGCCGCATTGTTACGAATCATTAATGCTTGTTGCTTTGCACGAGTTTCTGCGATCTTTGTTTCAAGTTTACCAATTTCACTCGTCAATTTTTCGATGGTTTCATGAACCAAGGTTTGTTCGGTGTGAAGGCTCTTGATGATGTCTTCCAGTTTTTGCTTTTCGATTAGCGCCGCTCTCGCCAAATCTTCGCGTTGTTTGGTCAGGGCAAGTGTCGCTTTATTTTGCCAATCTAGAATCTGTGTTTCGATAGCTTCTACTTTACGCGCTAGCTCTTTCTTGTCAGCAATTGCTTTTGCTGAGTTGGTACGAACTTCAACTAAGGTGTCTTCCATTTCTTGGATAATAAGACGAATCATCTTTTCTGGATCTTCAGCCTTATCTAATAGTGCACTGATGTTTGAATTTACAATGTCTGCAAAGCGAGAAAAAATACCCATGAGGAACTCCTTAATTACAATGATGGCAAATGCGTTTCAAATCGTTGTGCGACTTTATCAATCCACTTGCTCAAAAATTTACGTTTGTTGTTAAACCTACCATAAATAATCCAAGTAGCGTGCCAACTTTTAAGCCATTTATTATCAGTTACTTACAATAAATGGTGATTAACTCGAACCATGCTATGATGAATTTAGCCAAGTATTGGTATTTTTCACCACTATGGCTCTTACATGACCTCTCCAGCGATTAATTCATACAAGGACCCGCTATGCAGCAGAACCTCATTGGTGAATCACCTAGCTTTCTCTCTGTGTTAGATAAAGTTTCCCAACTCGCACCAATAGAAAGACCCATTCTGATCATTGGCGAACGTGGCACAGGTAAAGAGTTGATCGCACAAAGACTGCATTACCTTTCAAGACGTTGGGATCAACCTTTGATCTCATTGAACTGCTCAACCTTAAGTGAAGGTTTGATTGATTCAGAACTGTTTGGTCATGAATCGGGATCCTTTACGGGTTCGAAAGGGCGTCATCAAGGTCGTTTTGAAAGAGCAGAAGGCGGAACGCTGTTTCTGGATGAGCTGGCGACCACTCCCCTTGCGGTTCAAGAGAAACTACTGCGCGTTATTGAATACGGGCAATATGAACGTGTCGGTGGGCAAAAGGCGCTAAGTGCCAATGTCAGACTGGTGTGTGCAACCAATGCCGACTTACCAGACATGGCATTAAAGGGCGAATTCCGAGCAGACCTATTAGATAGACTGGCGTTTGACGTCATTACTATCCCTCCTTTGCGTGAGCGAAAAGAAGACATCATGCTACTGGCAGAATATTACGCCATTAAGATGTGTCGTGAATTGGAATTGGAGTTGTTTGTTGGCTTTGCCCCCTCTGCCGTTGAATCGCTTTTGGATTATTCTTGGCCAGGGAATGTACGAGAACTCAAAAACGTCATTGAGCGAGCTATCTATCAGCACGGAAAAGATCCATATCCTATTGAATATTTGGTGTTTAACCCATTTAAACCCGCATGGAAAACAGAGCAAGATTCCTCTCCGGAAACTGGCAATGAGCCGTCTAACAGCCATACTTCATCAGAGAGCTTGTTTTCTTTGCCGCTTGATTACAAAGCATGGCAAGAACAACAAGACATCAAGCTACTCAACCAAGCCCTCAAACAGAGCAAATATAACCAGAAACAAGCCGCAGAATTACTTGGGTTAACCTACAACCAATTACGTGGAATGGTGAGGAAGTACGCGATTGTCGGACAAGCTAACGATAAATAGCTGTCCACGCTTGATTATTATTTGGAGCCGAATAAATAAAATGTTAAATTGTCCGGATCTTGAGGCTCCTCTAACGCCTCGTTTCGAAAAGTATTTCTTTTTATGAAAGCACTAATAAGACTATCACTGAGCATCTGCACGTTGAGCTTTCTCGCTGGATGTGGTGAGAGTGTGAATCACGAGCAAATCCGTGAAAAAGGCTTCATTTATTGCGGCCAAGGTAATCCTAGTACCTTCAATCCACAGCTAGTTGATAGTGGCATTACCGCAGAATCGCTGAGTCCTCAAATCTTCGATACACTGCTCACTCTTGATCCGATGACGTACCGACCAAAACAGAACTTAGCGACAAGTTGGTCTGTTGATAAATCAGGTACAGAATACACGTTCAAACTGCGCCCAAATGTTGCGTTCCAAACCACAGACTGGTTCACCCCAACTCGTAGCATGAATGCACAAGATGTGGTGTTTAGCTTTGAACGTGTCATTGATAGTTCAAACCCATTTCATTATGTGGGTGGCGGCCTATACCCATGGTTTGCCGGAATCGACTTCAAAAACCTGATTGTCGATATCACCGCAGTTGATGACCTAACGGTGAAATTCCAATTAAGTCGCCCAGACAATTCGTTTCTCAATAACATCGCCACCAGCTATGCAGTCATTCACTCTAAGGAGTATGCCAATCAGCTCATTGCAGCGGATGAGAAAAATCGAATCGATTCCAATCCAGTCGGCACTGGCCCTTTCTACTTAGATGAATACCAAATCAACGACCTAGTGCGCTTGAAAAAGAACAAGCACTACTGGAAAGGTGAAGTACAAATGGACCAAGTTGTGTTCGATACTTCGCAACGTGGAACAGGCACACTTGCCAAGCTTCTGCGTAGTGAGTGTGACGTGCTCAACTCACCAATTTCTAGCCAAATCCCTATTATTCAGGCTCATGAAGAGTTGAAGATTTCTGCTACTCCGGCGGTTAATGTCTCTTTCATCGCGCTGAATACTGAGCACCCTGCACTGCGTGACTCTCGAGTTCGTAAAGCGCTCAACTTAGCCATCAATCGTCAGAACATTCTTGATTCTGTGTATTACGGTACAGGAACCAAAGCCTACACCTTGCTTCCTCCGACTTCTTGGGCTCACCAAAAAGACAGCGTTCAAGTTCGCTACGACCGAAACTATGCGGTTGCGCTTCTCAAAGAAGCTGGCGTTGAACCTGGGTTAGAGCTTTCAATGTGGGTACCACTAGAGCCACGCGCATACAATCCAAGTCCAAGAAAAACGGCAGAACTTATCCAAGCAAACTTAGCCGATATTGGTATTGAATTGAAACTCTATACCGACGACCGATTTGACCGCACACAGTTGTCCTCTATTTCCTCAACAGACTTGTTGCTTACAGGCTGGATAGGCAATACCGGTGACCCGGACAACTTCTTACGTCCGCTGCTCTCATGCAGCTCTGAGCGTGCAGGGTTAAACGTCTCGATGTGGTGTAATTCAGACTTTGATTTCCTTCTCGACTTAGCATTAGAGATCAATCAACAAAGGCACCGTGTGAACTTGTACCGACAAGCCCAAAACATTCTCAATGAAGAAGTTCCTGTGATTCCTTTAGCTCATGGCGTGCAATTTCGCGTGCACGATCGTTCGCTAACAGGCTTTAAAGCAAGTCCTTTCAATGCCCAACCTTTTGATCAAGTCAGAAGAGAGGTGCAGTAATGTTTTGGTATACATTAAGACGTGTAAACTTATTCGTTATTACGCTAGGAATTCTGACCTTGGTAGGTTTTTCCCTGCTTCGATTAGACCAAACCTCACCTTGGGCAATTCAAGATTTTTGGCCCGGTTGGATTAGCTATATCACTGAATTATCGACGCTAAACTTTGGCCTAAGCAAACACGGTGTGCCTATCATCGATGAGTTGGTCCTGGTGTTCCCTGCAACGCTAGAGCTGTGCTTCTTTGCCTTTGTGTTGGCACTCATCATCGGTATCCCTTTCGGCACCATTGCTGGTATGAGACAAGGTAAATTTGTTGATACCACCATATCGTTCACCTCAATGGCCGGTTACTCTGCGCCTATATTTTGGGTCGCGTTGCTGATGATCATGGTGTTTTCACTGCACTTTGAAATGTTCCCAGTTGGTGGCCGATACGACCTACTTTACGAGATTGAACACGTGACTGGATTCGCGATGATTGACGCCTTTTTTGCCGAGGGTCGCTACCGTGCGCACGCACTACAAAGTGTTATCGAGCACATGGCGTTGCCTTGTCTTGTTTTAGCACTGGCGCCAACGACTCAGGTCATCCGATTGATGAGAGCGTCAGTGGCTGAAGTAATGACGCAAAACTACATCCGCGCTGCGCGAATTAAAGGTCTTTCAACTAGAGAGATCATCACGCAGCACGTGCTAAGAAACGCGATACCTCCGATTATTCCTAAGGTCGGTGTTCAGCTATCGAGTATGTTAACGCTTGCTATTGTTACCGAGTCTATCTTTAACTGGCCGGGCATTGGCCGCTGGTTATTGGATGCCTTATCGAATCAAGATTACGTTTCAATTCAAGCTGGTGTAATTGTGGTGGCTACCTTAGTTTTGACCGCTAATATTCTGTCCGATCTACTGGGCGCGATGATCAATCCACTGGTAAGGAAGGAATGGTATGCTAACAAATAACGTCTACCAAGAAGAACAGATTCCAACCCAGTTCGAACGTTTCTGGCGCAGCTTCCGCAGCAATAATCTAGCTATGTTTGGCTTGTGGTGTTTGGTGCTTATCATTCTGGTCACCGTCACTTCACCGTGGCTAGCCCCGCATGATGCACAAGAACAAACCGGTCACCTATTAACGCCGCCCTCTTGGGATCCTGCGGGAACGGTAGAATACTTTTTGGGTACGGATGACTTAGGCAGAGATATTCTCTCTCGCCTAATAATTGGCTCTCAGTTAACCTTCGGCGCCGCGGTGGTGATTACCTTTATCGCAGCCGTCATTGGTTGTCTGATTGGCGTACTTGCTGGTATGACGCGCGGTTTACTATCAAGCACGCTAAACCACCTGCTTGATACTGTTATGTCGATTCCATCTCTTCTGCTGGCGATTATCTTCGTGGCATTCCTTGGCTTTGGGGAGTTTAATATCTTGCTCGCCTTGTGCTTGGCACTGATCCCGCGCTTTATACGCTCGGTGTACATTGCCGTGCATGCTGAAGTAGAAAAAGACTATATTCTGGCTTCTCGCCTTGATGGTGCGAACGATTTTTACCTGCTATGGAACTCAATCCTTCCGAACATCCTTACCGTGATCGCTCTTGAAGTTACGCTGGCACTGTCAGTCGCAATTCTTGATATCACGGCTTTAGGTTTCCTAGGGCTTGGCGCTCAAGCACCGAGTACCGAATGGGGCTCCATCTTGGGTGATTCGGTCGAGTTGATTTACCTTGCGCCATGGACAGTTACCCTACCCGGCTTAGCTATTATGTTTACAGTTATCGTGATTAACCTCGTCGGTGAAGGTGTTCGCCAAGCGCTAAATGCAGGAATCGAATAATGCCGTTACTTGATATTCGACATCTAACCATCGAGATTGAGACCCCTCAAGGGATGGTTAAAGCCGTAGATCGAATGAGTATTACCCTCAATGAAGGGGAAATTCGTGGCTTAGTAGGTGAATCAGGCTCAGGTAAGAGTTTGGTTGCAAAAGCGATCGTCGGAGTATGTAAAGAAAACTGGAAGGTTTCTGCAGACCGAATGCGCTTAGGTAATATCGACCTACTGCAACTGACGCCGAAAGAAAGACGCCGAGTGATCGCCCGCGATATCGCAATGATCTTCCAAGAGCCATCAACGTGTCTTGACCCTTCTGAAAAAGTAGGTAACCAGCTCGTTGAAGCGATCCCTTCCCATTCGTTTGAAGGTCGTTGGTGGCAACGATTTAAGTGGCGTAAGAAGCAAGCGATCGCATTACTACACAAAGTCGGCATCAAAGACCACTCTCGCCTAATGGACAGTTACTCTTATGAGCTGACAGATGGTGAGTGTCAAAAAGTCATGATCGCAATGGCGATCGCTGCCAAGCCAAAAGTCTTGATTGCTGACGAGCCAACCAACGATTTAGACCCAATTACACAGTCTCAAATATTGCGTCTTTTGAGTCGTATGAACCAGATCAATAACACCACCATCGTGTTGATCGGCCATGACTTAACCACCATTACCCAATGGGCGACTCGCATTACCGTGATGTACTGTGGTCAATCGGTAGAATCCGCTGATACACCGAAGCTGTTGGATGCACCAAAGCACCCGTACACCGTTGCTTTGTTAAAAGCGATGCCAGACTTTAACGACTGGATTCCCCACAAGGAGAAGCTCCAGTCTTTGCCGGGGTCAATTCCACCGCTGCAACATCTTCCTATTGGTTGTCGATTAGGGCCTCGCTGCCCATACGCACAAAGGCAGTGTGTCGAGATCCCGCATACGAAACGTATCAAGAACCATAAGTTCAACTGTCACTTCCCTCTGAATATGGAGAAGAAAAAGAAATCATGAGTGCATTATTAGAAGTCAGTGATTTGTCTAAAGACTTTACGACTCGCTCTGGTCTTTTCCGTAAAAAGATTCATCAGGCGGTGAAGCCAGTTAGCTTTTCTCTTGAAGCAGGCCAGACAATTGGTTTTATCGGCCAGAATGGTTCTGGCAAATCAACATTAGCCAGAATGCTCGCAGGCATGGTGGAGCCAACCGCAGGCGAGATCCGCGTGAATGGCGAAAAGCTAGAGCACAAAGACTACTCGACTCGTTGTAAGCTGATTCGAATGATCTTCCAAGATCCGAATACGTCACTTAACCCACGCATTCAGATCGGTCGAATTCTTGAAGGTCCATTAAAGCGAAACACCAACATGCCTCCAGAAGCTCGTATGCGTCGTGTGAAAGACACACTACTGCGCGTAGGCCTTCTACCGGAACATGCGTATTTCTACCCTCAGATGCTTGCTGCAGGCCAGAAACAAAGGGTTTGTTTGGCTCGTGCCTTAATACTTCAGCCATCCATCATTGTTGCTGATGAAGCTTTAAATGGTTTGGACATGGCAATGCGCTCGCAAATCATCAATCTGTTCTTAGAGTTACAAGAAGAGATGGGCGTATCGTTCGTTTATGTATCTCAACACCTCGGTATTGTTAAGCACATTACCGACAAGATTATTGTCATGCATGAAGGCAATGTGGTTGAGAGTGGGGAAACAGATCAAGTGCTAACCAATCCAACTCACCAAATCACCCAAAGATTGGTTGAGAGCCATTTCTCCAAAGCGCCGAACCACTAACCTGGAATCACGCTACATTTAGCAGAGGGGAAAAGTATGTATCGAACAGCTTCAATGCTTCCCCTCTTGTTGGTGCTGTTGTCCTTTAACGCGACAAGCACACCGCTCACATGGCTAGATAGAAGCTTCGTCGAAACTGCCTTTTATAACGTCGCGCTTCAACACGAATACTCCCAAGGCAACAAACCGCTCGCCAAGTGGAAACAACCGATCAAGATTTGGATCGATCATCGAGTGGGCGATGAGGAACTGCATCAAGAGATCACAGAGCTTCATATCAAACACTTATCTGAAGTCACCCAACATCCAATAACAATCGTCAGTAAAGAGTCCGAAGCGAACGTTAAATGGATATACACAAGGCAGAGCCAGTGGGTATCTGAGGCGAAATCGGTGCTCAAGCTCAAATCAACTCAACATTTAAATAGCGCCATCTGCACGGCGGGCTATAGAACCAATTCTAAAGGCGAGATTGTATACGCTGGGATTGTAATCCCGGTTGATCAGGCAAGATCGCGAGGTAAGCTGGTCGCCTGTATCGTGGAAGAGATCACACAAGTTCTAGGCCTGCCGAATGATTCAGATAAAGCCTACCCTTCTATTTTCAACGACCACACGCCAGAAGACTTATTATCGCCGTTAGACGTAGTGCTACTGCAATTGCTGTATGAACCAGAATTGAAAGCTGGAATGACAAAATCTGAAGTAAAACCTATCGTTCGAAAGATACTCAAGAGATACAGCAAAACAGGTGTGCTTCAGCAAGCTTCTAAAGCCGCACAGCAAGCGCCTTTGTATCAATTGATTGGGTATTGACGAATATACGTTGGAAGTAACTTAGATGGGATAATTGAATGATAGCGCTGCCTAAGAAAGGCAACGCTGACTTACGATGTTACTGTATTACGAAAGAACTAGCGCTTAGCTGCCTGCTTTTTCAATTCGAAGTCGAACTCATCCGGGAACAAGATAACGCCTTCTTCTTGCTCGTTCGGGAATACTACAACAGCAAGTTCGTCGTCTTCTAGACCGTTCGTCCAGCGACTGTGCCATTTGTTCAACGAAATAGACTCAGCTTTACACTCAGACCAATCACCCGTTGCCCATGATTCTGCGAACTCTTGGTTTGGCCATACTGGAACACAATCTTCATCTTCTGTGTTCAGCATTACACAACCGTGTTCATCGGTTAAGATCCATACTTCACGGTTTGCTACGATTTCTTTCACACAGTATTTCAGGCGTTGCTCGCCCGTATACTTGTTGATTTCAGCGATTTTTTTATCGTCTAGCTGTGTAGTCATCTTAATTTCCTACTTTAGTCAGTAACTTTGCTCTTAAAGCTATTTTATGCCGAGTGTTGTTAACTTCAAACATTATCGATGAAGAAGAAAGTCTACTTCAAAGAAAAACGCCTGCTAAATAAGCAGGCGTTTAATATTAAGCGACTTGATTAAACAAGCTCACCTTGTAGCCAAGGCCAGCCTTGCTTCTTACGGCTTAGTGTATTTTCCATCATTAATACGCCGCCTTTCTCGTGCTTAACCAATTTCTCAGCCCACTCACCTTTGTATAGAAGACGAGTTTGAGCAGTAGTGATATCTGTTAGCATTACCGCAGCGAACGCTAGACCGTCTTTCTCACAACGCTCTTCAAGATCAGCTTCTAGCGCTTCGATCATGCCGTCTACTTGCTCAAGAGTCGCAAGTTCAACTTGACCAACAACAACATCACGACCGTTGAATGGGTAGCCTTTAAGGTCTTTTTCTACTAGCTGTGCAGCAGATAGGCCTTCGATGTTTGTTTTTGCGATTAGAAGCGCTTTGATGAATGCATCAACGTCAGTTACGCCAGCAATTTCAGCAAGCTCAGCAACCGCGTCTTTGTCTTTTTGAGTACATGTTGGAGAAGCGAAACCAACTGTGTCTGAAAGAATTGCAGACATCATTAGTTTAGCGATTTGTTGAGAGATTGCGTGACCTTCAATCTTGAACATGTTGAAAAGTACAGTGTTTGTACAACCAACAGGCCAGATCCAAGCTTCCATTGGGTTTACTGTCATCACGTCGCCTAGACGGTGGTGATCAACAATACCTACGATCTCTGCATCAGCAACATCATCTGGTGCTTGTGCTAGATCTGAGTAGTCTACTAGCCAGATTTTCTCACCAGCAACAGAAGTACGAAGCTCTGGCTTTTCAGCACCAGCGACTTCTAGAATGTGTTGAGTTTCGCGGTTGATCTCGCCTTGGCGAATTGGTGTCGCTTCCTCGCCACGAGCCTTAAGAAGCTCAGTTGCAACTAACGCACTACAAATACTGTCACTATCAGGGTTTTTGTGACCAACAACTAAAATCATGTTTCTTCCTATTACACTAACAATTATGACTCTACCTTTAGAGCCTCTCTTTATTAGCCATACTTTACCTCATTTTTTTAGATTGGTCATGTTTCGTGGGTTTAGCCAATAGTAACAATAGATAAAAAAACAACAAATGCAATTGATAATTATTATCATTCGTATATATTTATCTTAAGCCACTAATTTTGAGTAACACCTATGGATCGACTAATCTCTTTTTTGCCAAGCAGTAGTGCTGCGAAAACAACTCAGTTTTCACTGTCATTTAAGCGCCTGCTTTTGCCTGTCTCACTTGCAGCTTTGGTTGCAGCCCCAGCTACACGAGAGCTGACGGTGACTACTTTGTCAGACGCGTTTTGGGCAGTGTCTTGTTATGTTGCTTTAACCTTGGCTATTTACCACTGGTTAAGTCTGTACATAAACAAAGATAACGTCTTCAATAAGCTCGTCCATCAATCTCGTTCAAACCAAGTGGTATTCGCGGCTCTCATGGGCGCGTTGCCCGGCTGTGGCGGTGCGATAGTGGTAACCACACAATTTATCTCGGGAAAACTCGGATTCGGCGCAGTTGTTGCGGTGCTCGTCTCAACCATGGGTGACGCGGCGTTCCTGCTCATAGCGAGCGAGCCTAAGACAGGTTTAGCCATGATGGCGATGGGCGTGATCGTGGGTACTGCGTCAGGCCGAATCATTAACTTGTTTCACGCAGACGACTTCTTACGCCCAAAAAAAGCAGAGAAAAATGAAGTGGTGAGCAGCTGTGCTTCTCAATCTCAAGACAAAGAATCGGTCTCTAAAAAAGCGATAAACCTGCAAGGTTACCTGTGGTCTGTACTGATTATTCCGGGTGCTGCCGTTGCCCTACTTGGCTCTTTTCAAGTCGATGTGAACGAGCTGCTCGCTTTGCCTGAAATGTCGATGGAATGGGCGGGGACAGTTTTGCTGATCAGCTCGATGTTTCTGTGGGGGCTAACCCGTGAAATTGAGGATTACAAATCAGCCGTGAGTGAGGACGAAAAGTGTATAGGCTCTCACCCATTGCAAAAGACCGCTCAAGATACAAACTTTGTCACCGCTTGGGTGGTGGTTGCCTTTCTTTTCTTTGAATTTGGCTCTGTGATAGCAAATGTTGATTTTGCGACGCTATTCTCAAGCTGGGGCATCATGCTCCCCCTGGCTGGCGTGTTGATGGGTTTGCTACCGGGCTGTGGACCGCAATTATTGGTCACTAGCTTATACCTTTCAGGCGCCCTGCCACTTTCGGCTCAGGTAGGTAACGCAATTTCAAATGATGGAGATGCGCTATTCCCTGCGATTGCGATGGCTCCCAAAGCGGCACTGGTCGCGACCTTATACTCTAGTGTGCCCGCACTAATCTGTGCTTATAGCTACTGGTTTATATTTGAGATCTAACTTGAGTAGAGTTAACTCCATAGGCTTCTGTAAGGTCGGTACTTTGTATCGGCCTTTTTGTTTCCGCCTGCTTAAGTCTTTCCACAGGTTCTTTTTACATTCCCTTCCTGCTTCACTGCTTCTACCACCTCTCTCAAACAGCGCGTTACAGCCTGTCTCAAAAACGCCCTCTATTAGCCCTGTATAATGCTTATTTAGAAACACCAACACTGATATCAAAAATACAAAAAGCCCCTGTAAGAGTGCTTACAGGGGCTTTAATTCAAGCTTTAATCTTGGTTCTTAAGACAAGACTTAAGAAACTTCGATTGGACCACCGAATGAAGTTACTGGAGGCAGTTTGCCTTGGAACTTCTCGAAATCAACCAAACATGTGTTTGCTGACGTTGCTTGAGCAAGTTCAGACGTACCGATATCTTGAGTCAGTGTGTTTGGATCGCCGTATGTATCTAGCGCGCCCACTTTCTCGTTGATCGGACCGTACCAAGCACCTTCTTCGATACGAACAACACCAGGAGCGTAGCTATCCATTAGAACAGCACCTGCTAGTAGTTGACCACGGTCGTTAAACACACGTACTACATCGCCATCTTTGATGCCTTTCTTCTTAGCATCTACTGGGTTGATGTAGATTGGCTCACGGCCTTGTACCGCGTAAGTCGCACGCCACTCTTCAGATTCACACATCTGAGAGTGAAGACGCTTGTCTGGGTGACAAGATTGTAGCCAGTACGGGTGCTTGTCAGAGCCTGGACCACCGTGTGAACGTTCAGATTTCTCGAACCACATTGGGTGTTCTTGACAGTGCTCGTAACCCATGTTGCCAACAGTACGGCTTGTGATTTCGATGAAACCAGAAGGCGTGCCTAGTGCGTTGATCTCTGGATCTTCACGGAATGAAGCGTGACGAGTCCATGGCTTACCTTTGCCGAAGTCTAGGAAACCTTTCTCCCAGAACTCAGCAAACTCAGGCATTTCGAAGCTACCTTCGTTTGATGCGCGACATTCGTCGTACAGAGATTTAACCCACTGCATTTCGTCCATACCACGCGTGTAATCGTCGTAACGACCCCAACGCTTAGTTAGGCTAGACATGATCTCGAAGTCAGTCTTAGACTGGAACAGAGGATCCACTAGCTTGTGCATTGCGATCAAACCACGGCCAGAGTACGCGCCGTAACCATCGATATCGTTACGTTCCCACTGAGTACAAGCTGGAAGAACAATATCAGAGTGACGACAAGTTGCAGTCCAAGCGAAATCAACAGCCACTACAGTTTGTAGGCTCTTGAATGCTTTACGCATCTTGTTGCGATCTTGGTGGTGGTGCCACGGGTTGTTACCACTGAATACCATCATCTTGATGTCAGGCAGTGTCACTGTTGCGCCGTTTGCTTTGATCTTCTTACCTGGCTCTAACAGGCTATCTACCCAACGAGCAACAGGGATTACGCGGCTGTAACCGTTGTAATCAGTGTTAGTGTGCTTAGGCGATTGACCTTTGTCGATGTTCAGCGGGAATGAACCCGGAGCAGCGAAGCCAGTTGAAGATACACCGATACCAGAGTAGTGGTGACCGTAAGAGATACCACCGCCCGGAAGACCAATTTGGCCAACCATTGCTGCGATAACTGCACACATCCAGTAAGGCTGTTCACCGTGCTCTTGACGTTGGATACTCCAACCAACAAGAATCTGTGTACGACCGTTAACCAGCATCTTAGCGAAGTCACGAATAGAGTCCGCGCTTGCGCCACAGATAGCAGAAGCCCATTCTGGCGTCTTCTCAACTCTGTCTTTCGTTTCACCTTGAACGTACTTGATGAAATCTTCAAAACCTAGACAGTAAGTTTCGATGAACTTCTTGTCGTATAGGCCTTCGTTGTAAAGAACGTGAGCAACACCAAGCATGAACGCCACATCAGTTTGTGGGTTGATGTACATTTGCTCGTTTTCTAGGTAACGACCTGTTTTGTTTTTAACAGGGTCAACAGAAACAACGTTGATCTCTTTCTTAGCAACTTTTTCTTTCAGCTGTTCTAGGTATGCGAACGACTCGTGAGTCTCACATGTCCAACCTACTTGAAGGTTTTTAACTGGATCGTTACCCCAAAGAACAATGTTGTCACTGTTTTCTAGGATAAGTTCCCAAGATGTACCTTGTGCGTAAACTTCAGTAGAACCTAGCACGTAAGGCATGATCGTTTGACCAGCACCTGTTGAGTAGTCACCGATTTTCTTCACAGAGTAACCGTGAAGTGCCATTGCACGTTGCATGTGGTTAGTACAGCTGTGGAACTGACCTGTTTGTCTCCAACCAGTTTGACCGGTGTGAAGCGCCCATGGACCGTAATCTTTCTGTACGCGCTCTAGCTCGCGGTAAACAAGGTCTAGTGCCTCATCCCAAGTCACACGAATAAAGCGGTTGTTACCACGCGTGTCTGCGCTGTACTTATGCTTCTTCAACCAATCTAGGCGAACCATTGGGTAACGCACACGTGATGGGCTGTAGATAATACCTTTAATACCTTTCAGCATCTCTGTTGGGTGCTGATCGATTTCTAGAGGTTTAATTTCTTGTACTTTACCCGCGTAAACGCGAGCTCGGAATGCACCCCAGTGAGAACCAGAGACTTTCCACGCGCCGTCTGTTTCTGCAGCAGATGCTGAAGCCGACGCCAATAAGCTTGGACCGATAACCGATGCCGCACTTGTCGTCGCGACACCTTTCAGAAAACTTCTTCTTGTAATTGCCATTGTGTTACTCCAATTGACGTCTTATTAGTGATGGCCTTCAGAAAAATCTGATGAGTGCTTCTGTAGATACTTAAGAACCAATGCTTCTGTATCTGTATCGAAGTTAACGAATGCAATCATACCATCTAGCATGCCTACCCAACCGTTAGCGCTGAAGTGAGCTTCATCTGGCTGTGAGTGACACGTTGAACAGTTAGATTGGTACGCTTGACTAGCTGCGTTCCAGATTGGATCGAAGTTATCAACCATAGACTCTTTCTTCATCCAAAGTGCTAGGTTAACTTCTTCCCAAGGAAGGCCAGTTAGCTCATCTTCTTTCTTCTCACCAACAGTGATTACGTCACTTTGAGATACTTCTTTCGTCAAGATTGCAGTCGAGATGTTCATACCGAAGTCTTCTTGGATTACACGTCCGAAGCCTTTCGCTTTACGCCAACCGTCGATTTGAATCTTGATCATGTCGCCTTTTTCGTCGATCACAGCAACTTTACTTGCAGGGCTTAATAGACCCGCTTCAACTTCAGCTGTTTCATCTGTGTACATTGGTAGGTGACGAATAGAGATCACGTCTGAACCATTTGCGTAAGATGTGCTGCTTGCTACGTTTTCTAGCTCGCCAACAATACCGCTCGCTGATGCCATATCTAATGGAAGGTTGTGAGCAATACCTTTGTGACAGTCAACACAGCTTTGATCACGCTCTGCCGCGTTCTTCATCTGAATGCGCGCTGTTGGGCGCATGTTTTCGAAATCCATTGAATCGTAGTTGTGGCAGTTTTTACACTCTAGAGATTTGTTCGAAGAGAAGCGATCCCATTCGTGTTTAGCCAGTTCGATACGACGAGCTTCGAATTTCTCAGGCGTATCTAGGTCACCAAATACTTGAGCGAATACTTCTTTAGAAGCTTGCATCTTACGAGCGATTTTTGCTGTCCATTCATGTGGAACGTGACAGTCAGGACAAGTAGCACGTACACCAGAAGTGTTTTTCCAGTGAACCGTTTCTTGTAGTTCTACGTATACGTTGTCACGCATGGTGTGACAGCTTACACAGAATTCTTCTGTATTTGTGTGTTCTAGCGCTGTATTGAAACCGCCCCAGAAAATAACACCGGCGATAAAGCCACCCATAGTTAGTACACCAAGACTGATGTGTACTGCTGGGCGAGTCATTGTGCGCCATAATTTAACTAAAAATGATTTCATGTTTAGCTCTCTTAAATATTGATTTTAAAAAATGTTGTTACTAGAGGGCATTACATGCCGCCATGAGCACCAGGAGGTCCGAATACAAACACTTGCAGTGCCCAAACTATGAAGCCGTAACCGCCTACAAAAGCCACACTTAATATTGGAAAGAGAACAACCGCAATGAAGAGGAATGACTTCCACTCCAACGAGCGTTTTTCGCCAGTTTCAATTTTTTTAACATCACTCATACATTTTGCCTATTTTGTATTTAGTAATTCTGAGTAGCTCATTCTAAGGAGCTAAAGTTCTTGAGTATCTAACAACAAATTTTAGACCATACACAAAGTAAGGTTCAATCAAATCCCCCGTTATAACCCTTGCTAATCAATACTTTTTTGAGCTCATCCAAACTTGTTTTCAGTTAAACAAAGTTATTAAAAACTATTAACAAATGTGAAGAATTAAGTATATTTCACAAATGTTAAAAACAAACATTTGCGCAACTATTTAGCAACCAATTTTAACCTTTCACCTACTAAGTAGTAGCTAAAAAAGCCTAAAATCACCAATATTTTGTGTTTTGTTTGTTAAATCATTGGGTGTTTTTTGAGTAAGCTGGAATGAAGCTAAAATGCATCATTTGGCACTTTCAGATATGATGGGGACCTACTTAAAAGGAAACATTATGCAAGACGTTATTGATATATCTTGGTGGCAGTTATTGTTCTTCAGCTCACTTCTCTTGCTACCCATTACCATCAACCACAAGTTAAAACTCGGCCTTGGCAAAGAGGCTTCTATCAGCATCATTCGTATGGTTATTCAGCTATTTCTGGTGGGACTTTACCTAGAATACTTGTTCACTTTGAATAGTTTGTGGGTCAATTTGCTGTGGTTATTTACTATGATTATCGTCGGTGCAAGCTCGATTGTTGAAAAATCTAGACTGCCAAGAAACCTACTTTTGGCTCCTGTCGCCGTTAGCCTTGCGGTAACTTGTGTACCTATTGTCTTGTTCATCTGCTTTTTCATCATTAAGCCGACACCGGTTTTTAACGCGCAGTACCTTATCCCAATCGCAGGGATGTTATTGGGTAATAGCTTAAGCAGTAATATCGTGGCATTGCAGAACCTGTTTGGTGCCTTTGAAACACAGAAATCAGAATATGAAGCAGCAATCGCGTTAGGCGCGTCTCCTACTTATGCTGCTGCGCCTTTTGTACGTAATGCAATACAGAAAGCGATGTCCCCTATCATGGCCTCTATGGCAACCACAGGCTTAGTAACGCTGCCGGGAATGATGACTGGACAGATCTTAGGTGGTGCTTCACCGATGATCGCGATTAAGTATCAACTGATGATCATGCTGGCGATTTTCGTGATGATGAGCTGCTCTCTAGCCCTTGTACTTCACCTCTCATTGAAGACATCTCTGACCAAAGAAGGGCGAGTTCTCGCTCAAATACAGCCTTCGAAATAACCTCCTTACTCCACTTAGATCTGGTTACTCACTGAATTTGAGACAGGTTATCCACAGAAACTGTGGATAACCAAATCAATATAGATCCTTTTTTGTCCATTTCGACCCAAGGAAAGATCATCGCCTTCGATCTTTGGGTGATTTCAAAGACATATACACACATGGTAATCAGCGCTGTTGAATTTTCAGATGATCATTAGAGAGATGAAGAAGTAGGTTTTCCACAAATAAAAAACGGCCTGCAATGCAGGCCGTCTTGTAAATGTCATAAGTCAGTTCAGTGTTTCCACAGAGCGTTAACTCATTTCGTCAACTGAGTTAGTCACGTAGGTAGATCAACCAGTACCACATACCAACAAAGATACCGCCGCCAATGATGTTACCGATGGTAACGGGCAGCAAGTTGTTCATCAGAAAGTCCATCATGTTCAGATCAACATAGTCCGCAGGATTAGCGCCCGTCATTGTCCAAAATTCAGCTGGAGCAAATGTTTTGATGCCGATAGCTAAAGGCACTTGGAACATATTTGCAATACAGTGCTCAAAACCAGCCGATACGAACATCGCTACAGGTAAAATCATTACCGCAATTTTGTCAGTCAGAGTACGTCCACTAAACGTCATCCATACCGCGATACAAACTAATACATTACACATGATGCCGAGCGCGATAGCTTGGATAAAATCATGGTGCATCTTATGTTGAGAGATCGCCATTGCATTCAAACCCACTTGGCCGTGGTCGAACATGTACTGTTTGGTCAGTAACATACAAGCCACCAGCAGCAATGCGCCAATCAAGTTACCTACATAAACCGTAGCCCAGTTCTTAACGAGCGTGCGCCAACTAATCTTGCCACTTGCACGAGCAACCAGAGTCAGCACCGAACTGGTAAATAGCTCACCACCGGTAACAACAACGAGAATTAAGCCCAAGCTAAATGCAAGGCCACCTAATAAGCGAGTAATACCCCACGGCAAATCACCAGCACCAGTCGTTACGATGGTGTAAAACACAAACGCAATACCGATATGTATGCCAGCGGAAATCGCTAGGAGAAAAGATTTGATTGGATCTTTGGTTGCTTTACCTACGCCAATATCTGCAGCGCGCTCAGCCATTTGTGGCGGTAATAATGAGTCAAATTGGTTTAGATTCATGATGATTTACATTTTGAAACATGTCGTCGGGAGCGCGATAATCCTCTCTTTCATTTCTGAATTCAAGAGCTATTTTAGGCACAAAATAGCTCTCACAGCCTTGTTGAAAGCAAATAGTCCGAGTTATTCCAAATTCATACGACTTTAGTAGTAAAAAGAAAACTCTGCTGAATGATTAGTTATCAGCATAGAAAATAACACATCTATAAATATCAACAAGTTACGTTAAAAATCAAAGAATAACGTACACTAAAATGGCTCACAGAGCGCTTTTATTTCTAGATTTTGACATAGATCAACAGAACGTAAAAAAACGCCCTAAGGCGCTTTTAACTCAATCACAAATAAAGAAATTAGTGATGCTAAACCGAAGGTGCAATCACTTCTTCTGATGATTGTTCTAGGGTTGAATCCTCTAGAGTAGATTCAACAGCTGGGGACATCACATCAGAGTCACTTTCGTTGGCCACTTTGCCACCTAAGCTTTTCAAACTATCCACTAACTCTTCTAAGCTTTTAATGTGAGCATCACTCTTGGTAATCTGCTCACCGAGCAACTCACTGTGCTTGGTTGCTTCAGACAGTTGCTGCGCTTGCTTCTGGTTTTCAGACTCCAGCTTAGCTAATTGCTCAGTCAAAGTTTTAATCTCTGACTTTAATGACGCCGTCATGTCTGAGCCTTTCAGCGCTTTAACACTCGCTACAATTTTTTGAGACTGAAGACGCAATACAACATCACGGTGATCTTCATCATTAACCACTCGTGAAATGCTCAATAACTGGTTCTCTGCATTCAAAACCGACTGTTCGAACTGGTCGCCTTTTACGCTCGCCAGCACTTTGACTTCGTGAGCAACACTGCGTACGTGGTTTAATTCGAACTCCGCAGCGTGAACTGCGTCTTCAATGATAGACTTTTCACGGGGACTGGCTTTCACTTGGCTTTCTGCCAAAGCAATTTGAGATGCCGCTTTAGCAAACGTCAGTGGAACAACGTCATCGAAATCTTCATCTTCCAAGAACTCTAATTCGTTCTTCAAAGGTTCGATGTATTTCTTATGCGCCACTTTAACTTCTAGTAAGCGAGCATTGTTAAGAAATTCCACCTGCGCTTCTTGAGCGTCTTCAAGCTCATCGACCAGCACATACTCGAACAACTCGCTGTATTCTGAATACAAACGTTTGTAGCTCGAGGTAAACATGGTATCTGCGCCAAGAAACTTCAGGTAATCCATTTGGACAATCGAATCCGCGAGTACTCGATCAGCCTTCTTCTTTAACACTAAGATCGAGTCATAGTTTGATTTGATCAAAGCGATTTTTTCATCGAAGGCTTCAGCGTAAGTTAGGCTCGAAAAAATGGAGTAACTCTTGGTTATCCGAGTTTCGTCTTTAAGTAAGTCCGCATAAATGCTTTCAGCATCATCCCATGCGTCTAATAGTTCATTGTAATTCTCTGGTGCATAGAGAGACAATTGAGCATGGTCTTCAAGCTTAACTTCCCATTCGGAGTAAACGCTTTGGACAGACTGAAATGAACGGACCTCTATTGTCGATTCATTATTGTTGTTTGTGGTTTGGTTCGCGTCTGTCTGCTCTGAGGGTGTGCTTTGACAACCTGAGATAGCAAATAGCATACTGATCGTTAATGCTACTTTGTTCGCTCTCACTTATGCATATCCTTTTTATACAATATTCGCTCAATGCAAATTATTTCTAGTCACAATATATTACAACTACTTAGCAATAAACATCACTGATGATTTAAGTGGGTGCAAATCACCCAATATAACCAAAATAAACTCATCACTCGATGATTAATCAATCAATTTGGTATCACTTATCAATTCTCTTTATTTGCTATTGCCTGAGCCGAGAATGCGCACTAAGGTGAAGGTAGAGAACGTTATGAATATATAGGTTAATTATGAAGTACAACGCTGAACATATTGCTGATTTAAACCTCCTTCTTCAATTTGATGTAAGTAGTGCAGCTACTGGAATTAAAGTTCATCAAGAGGCTGCTCAAGAAACTCAAGACGCTGTTAAGCGCCTATTCGAAAAAAACCTTTGTACTCAGCCAGACGGCGGTTACCTAACAGATGAAGGTATCGAGATGGCAGAGCGCGCAGACAAGCTTCTTCGCGTACTAAACTAAAGCTCCATTGTTCTAGTAAAAACTCCACTTGCTTCGGCCGTGGAGTTTTTTCATTTTTGGGCAAAGCTTTGTTAGGCTTATTGTAAATTCGTCATTTGCAGTTGTGAGGAACACATGGCTTCTATATTTATTGTCGGTGCAGGATGGGTAGGTGCACCTTTATCTGAACATTTAGAAAAACATGGTAACCGAGTAGTGGTCACGAAAACGACCCAAGCGGGAGCAGATGCCATTGGTAGCGAACAAATTCCATGTGAAGTGTTTAGCTTTGATTCATCCGATCCACAACAGACTATCGGGCGACTATATTCATTGTTACTCGAAAACAACACTGAAATTGTGATTGGCAGCTTCCCTCCTGGCTTTAGAAAAGGAGCAGGACAAGAGTATGCCGACTACTGGCAGCAACTCACCAATGCATGCCAAAAGGCCAACATTAAAAAGCTCATTATGGTTAGTTCAACTACGGTATACCCAACTAAGCCGGGTGTGCTGAACGAGCTGGATGCATCACTCCCCCTTTCGACCTCAGATAACGAGCACGCGTCTTTATTTTCCGATAACGCACGAATCATGCTGCAAGCTGAACAGTCAGTGATTGATTCCGGTATCGACTACACCATTCTTCGCTTTAGTGGCTTAATCGGCCCAAGCCGTCACCCATCACGCTTCGCAAGCAAGTTAAAACAAGTCAGCACTCAAGCTCCAGCCAACATGCTGCACCTTGATGATGCAATTGGTGCTGTCGATTTCGCTATCAGTCAACTGCACAATGAAATAGTTAACGTGACCACACCAAATACAGTCAGTAAGGCGGAGTTTTATGCCGCGGCACTGAAAAGCGCCAACAGCAGTGAGCCTCTGCCCGCTGTTGTTGATACCCCAGACAAGTTAATCTCTTCGAAGAAGATTCTCGACTTAGGTTATTCATTTAAATTCGAATCCACACTGGACGCACTTCATGACTGAACAATCTATTGCTAACAAAAATCCCAACATAAAACTGCATCGCTCAGTCGACACCCTTTGGAACTTTATGTCGATGGGTCACAAGGTTACGCCTTCCGACTGTATCTTTGTATTGTGTAGCAACGATACTCGCGTAGCTGAATATGCAGCCGAGCTTTATCACCAACAGATCGCGCCTTACATCGTTTTTTCTGGCGGTGTGGGACGCTTTACCGAAAGAAGCTTTGAACGCTCAGAAGCAGAAACATTCGCTTCTATCGCACGAGATTGTGGCGTGCCTGACTCTGACATTATCATAGAGAAACACGCAACAAATACTGGGGAAAATGTACGATTCACTCATGAGTTGCTGACAGAAAAAGGGTTATCGCCGAAGAGGCTAACCTTAGTTCAGAAGCCCTTCATGGAGAAACGTACCTACGCAACCTTCAGTAAACAATGGCCTGACGAAACTTCCGAGATTACCGTGACGTCGCGATGGCAAACTTGGGATGATTACTTTAACGAAGAGTTGCCGTTAGATATGGTGTTAGGCGCATTAATTGCTGATTACGAGCGAATCAAATCCTACCCAGAGAAAGGCTTTCAGAATGAGATGCCGATCCCCGACGACGTTGACCACGCCTATCAAGCATTGAAGAAGCTCGGTTTCGAATAAAGTAAAAGCTAGGCTTGGCATAAAGTAAAAACATAAGTTCAGCAAACAAAAACGGTGACACTTGGTCACCGTTTTTCGTTCTTTCGCGTTAGCAAATAGAGCTGCTTATTTACCTAACGCTTCTTTGTAGTGCAGACGGCAAACAGAAACGTATTTGTCGTTACCGCCAATAGCCACTTGGTCGCCCTCAGCAATCGCCACACCGTGCTCGTCGGTACGAATTACCATGTTCGCTTTACGGCCACAGTGACAAATTGTTTTAAGCTCAACAAGTTTATCTGCCCAAGACAGTAAGTAACGGCTACCTTCAAACAGTTCACCCAGGAAATCGGTACGTAGGCCGTAACAAAGTACAGGGATGTGCAGCTTATCAACCACTTCTGTTAATTGGTACACCTGCTCCTTCGATAAAAATTGGCACTCATCGATCAAAACACAATGACGCTTTTCTTCCTCATTGAGCTTTTTGATCGCATCAAACATGTTGGTGTCATTTTTAAACAGCTGAGCTTCAGATTGCAGACCAATTCGTGAGCTCACTTTACCGATACCATAGCGATCGTCCAAAGCTGCCGTAAAGATCACTGGCGTCATGCCACGTTCTTGGTAGTTGAATGAAGATTGAAGAAGCGTTGTTGATTTACCCGCATTCATTGCCGAGTAATAAAAATACATCTGAGCCACAGAAATATTCCTGTTAATTAAAAGTTGAAGATAGAAAAGGTGAAAATAGAGAATTCGTGCTAGAAAAAAGGGCTGAAAATCAGCCCTTTTTATAAGATTTACTTACGACGCCAAGTCGTGCCTTCTGGGCCATCTTCCAGAACAATACCCAACTCATTTAGCTTATCACGTGCAAGATCGGCGTTTGCCCAATCCTTTGAAGCACGAGAGTCGTTACGCAGTTTGATCAACGCTTCGATTTCAGCCACTTCGTCGTCGTTACCTGCCGCATCACCTTGTAGGAAGGCTTCTGGCTCTTGATGAAGAATACCGATGATGTCTGCTAGTTCACGCATCAATGCACCCAGTCCGCTTGCTTTTTCAATGCTTTCAGGCTTGATACGGTTGATTTCACGAGCCATTTCAAACAGTACTGAATAAGCTTCAGGTGTGTTGAAATCATCGTTCATCGCAGTAGAGAATCGAGTCACGTACTCTTCGCCACCAGCAGGAGCTGCTGTAAGGTCTAGGCCACGAAGTGACGTGTATAGACGCTCTAGTGATGCGCGAGCTTGGTTTAGGTTATCTTCGCTGTAGTTTAGCTGGCTACGGTAGTGACCAGACATTAGGAAGTAACGTACCGTTTCAGCATCGTAATGTGCTAGAACGTCACGGATAGTGAAGAAGTTACCTAGTGACTTAGACATCTTCTCTTTGTCTACCATCACCATACCACTGTGCATCCAAGTATTTACATACTGAGTGCCATGCGCGCAGCAAGACTGTGCGATTTCGTTTTCGTGGTGAGGGAACTGCAGGTCTGAACCACCACCGTGGATATCGAAGTGGTTACCAAGAATAGACGAGTTCATTGCTGAACATTCGATGTGCCAACCTGGACGACCCTGGCCCCATGGCGATTCCCATGTAGGTTCACCTGGTTTAGACATCTTCCAAAGAACGAAGTCTAATGGGCTACGTTTTGCAGATTCAACATCAACGCGAGCACCCGCTTGAAGTTGATCAAGGTCTTGCTTAGAAAGCTTGCCGTATTCGTCGAATTTCTTTACTTCGAACATCACGTCGCCGTTGCTTGCAACGTAAGCGAAACCACGTTCAATCAACTTTTCAACAAGCTCAATGATTTCAGTGATGTATTCTGTCGCACGAGGCTCAACATCTGGACGCTTCATGTTCAATGCATCAAAGTCAGCGTGCATCTCACCGATTAAACGCTCAGTCAGAGAGTCACAAGACTCACCGTTTTCGTTAGCGCGTTTGATGATTTTGTCATCGATATCTGTGATGTTACGAACGAAATTCAAATCGTAACCAAGGTAACGAAGGTAACGAGTTACTACGTCGAAAGAAACGAACGTACGACCATGACCAATATGACAGAGATCGTATATGGTTACCCCACAGACATACATGCCGACTTTGCGAGCTGTAATTGGTTTGAATTCCTCTTTCTGTCTTGTGAGCGTGTTATATATCTTCAGCATGATCTCTATCTATTTTATGGATTAATCAAAATAAGCTCGCAGTATAACAAGTCATACCTTAATAGGTAATCCCTAAAAGCAGGAATTATACCAATCACGGTAAGTAGATGGTCATAAATAGCGCAGAAAAAATGCTTGAGAACAAGGAAGCTCTTTTCGACAAAAAGTTTCGATAAGTAGTTATTCTACATTCAAAATTTCTAACGACGTTATCAAGTGTTTTAACAAGCTAGGATGGCCAGTTATTTACTACGATTGGTATTACCTCAAACATCCGAGTTAAGTTAATGATTTGGTGATTTGAAAGTCTGCCAACATGCGCTAGAATTCGAACTTCATATTAAAAAGACAGTAAGGTAACAATCATGATCATCCTTCACACAAATTTTGGTGATATCAAAGTTCAACTTAACGAAGAAAAAGCACCAGAAACAAGCGCAAACTTTCTACAGTATTGCCGTGACGGTTTCTACGACAACACACTATTCCACCGTGTTATCGATGGTTTCATGATTCAAGGCGGCGGCATGACTTCTGGCCTTAAAGAAAAGGCAACTCGTGCAACGATCAAGAACGAAGCAAACAACGGTCTAGCGAACAAAGTTGGTACGCTAGCAATGGCTCGTACTATGGAACCGCATTCAGCGAGCTCTCAGTTCTTCATCAACGTTAACGACAACTCTTTCCTAAACTTCCGTAGCGAAAGCCTAGACGGTTGGGGCTACTGTGTATTCGCAGAAGTTGTTGAAGGCATGGACATCGTAAACAAGATTAAAGGTGTTAGCACTGGTTCTATGGGTATGCACCAAGATGTACCTCTAGAAGAAGTGATCATCACTGGTACTACAATCGAAGCTTAATTCATCGCTTTCGGTTAGTATTGATGAGCCGATAAAATCAGGATATAGGGAGCGAATCGCTCCCTTTTTTTAGACCTATGAAAACATATTTTATATCAGATCTGCACCTTTCTCCGTCACGAGAAGACATCACAGACTGCTTCTTAACCTTTATGAAGAAAGAAGCCGTAGAAGCGGATGCACTTTACGTATTAGGTGACCTTTTCGAATTCTGGATTGGTGACGATGATAAGAGTGAATTCGCGACTTCTATCCGCCAAGCGTTTATCGACTTAGTGAAAACAGGCGTGCCTTGTTACTTTACTCAAGGGAACCGCGACTTCTTAGTCGGCAAAAAATTTGCTAAGCAAACGGGCGTACAACTTCTCGACGAAGTTTCTACGATCGATATCTACGGGCAAAAAGCGGTAGTATTGCATGGAGATACCCTATGTACTGAAGATGTAAAGTACCTCGCCTTTCGCGAAAAAGTGCATCAGCCATGGTTACAATGGGTCTTCAACCGAATTCCATTTTTCATCAAGAAGAAAATTGTTTCAAAGGTTCAATCAGATATCAAAGATGACAAGCAGACCAAGTCTCTCGACATCATGGATGTGACACAGCAAGAAGTCGAAGATGTGATGGAACGAAACAATGTCGATCTGATGATCCACGGCCATACTCACCGCCCAGACATCCATACATTTAATGCTAACAATTGCACTAAAACCCGTATCGTACTTGGCGATTGGTATACGCAAGGCTCAGTGCTGGTGTTCACGCCGCAAAGTTTTGAACTACAGAATCGAGCGTTTAGCAATAGCTTTTAACATCACGCTTAAACTTTCACTTTGATTATTATTGTCGGTCAGACTTTCTTAGAAAGTGTATGGTAATTTCTAGTGAATTAGCTATTATCTCTCTACCAGAAATAAACCGAACACAGTACCAAGTTGAAATATTCATACGTAGCGCGTCAACCAATACTCGACACAGGCAAGAAAACCATAGGTTACGAGTTGCTATTCAGGGATGGTCCTAAGAACACTTTCCCTGAAGTAGAGCCGGAGCTCGCTACTAGCCGTTTGCTTTCCGATCACTTCTTATCGACCCACTATAATACGTTGGGTGATAAGCTTGGGTTCGTGAACTTCCCATATGCAAGCCTAATCAACTTAGTCCCTACTCTGTTCCCCAAAGAAAGCCTCGTTGTTGAGGTTCTTGAAGACTGCGAACCAACAGACGAATTACTTGAAGCAATCAAAACCATCTTTGACGCGGGTTATACCATTGCGCTAGACGACTTTGTGCCAAGTAAAGCTTGGAAGCGCTTCTTACCCTACGTTTCAATTATCAAGTTCGATATCCGTTTGACGCCAATTGCCAAAGCAGCGATGTTTATGAACTCTCTCAAAGGGCTAGATATCAAGTTCCTTGCTGAGAAAGTAGAAACGTACGAAGAATACCAAGAAGCGAAAAAAGCAGGCTTCACCTACTTTCAAGGTTATTTCTTTAGCAAGCCAGAGATGATCCAAACGCGTGCGCTCAACCCGGCATTCCTGACGACCGTTCAGCTGTTAAAAGAGATTGCGCACGACCCTATCGACTTTGGTGAAGTAGAGCGTTTGATTACGCTCGATGTGACCATGTCGTATAAGCTACTTACCTACGTAAACTCCGCTGGCGGTTCACCAACAACGATTCGTTCATTCCGCCAAGCGCTTATTTACCTTGGTGAACAGAAACTGCGTAAGTTCGTTTCACTGGTGGCTATCGCATCCGCGAAAGAAGATAAGCCGGACTCACTTTATGGCTTAGCGGTAATACGCGCACGTCAGTGTGAACTCTTGGTTGAGAAGATGAATGTTAAGGTTGAGCCTGGACAAGCCTTTTTGACCGGTATGTTCTCTCTGTTGGACTCACTCTTTGACCAACCATTGAAACAAGTACTCGATTCAGTGCCGATCGACATCGAGATCAAACAAGCCTTGATTCAACGTAAAGGTGTGTTAGGTGCTGTATTGGCGATGGTGGTTGCGTATGAGCAAGCTCGTTGGGAAGAAGCGACTCGTATTCGCCAGCTTCTCAAACTGAGTGAAGCTCAACTTGGTCAAGCTTATGACGAAGCGACGACTTGGGCTCAAGAGCTATTGTCTCCAGCCTTGAAATAGTAAACTTCGCGCTAACACTTTGATAATTTCAATAACTTCAACAGAAACTAAACTTTGGTGAGCGATCGTTTCTTGGTAAACTCCCACGCATTCACTTATGGCCTCTTAATAGAGGCCATTTTTACAGGATCTGACTATGTCTTTATGCCCATGCGGTAGCAAAAATACTTACCAACAGTGCTGTGAATCAGCGCACCTTCACCACAGTGCTGTTGAAACGCCTGAACAGTTGATGCGCTCTCGTTATTCAGCGCACGTGTTGGGTTTAGTTGACTATGTTGTTGCGACTTACCACCCTAGCTGCAACGCAGAAGCGCAAAGAGAAGGTATTGCCGAATCTATCAACAGTGATTGGGCAGGACTAGAAGTCATCGATACTGTGGTAGGCTCGCACCAAGACGAAGGCTTTGTTGAGTTTAAAGCTTACTTCAATGAAGAAGGCGCACAATACTGCATGCAAGAACGCTCTCGCTTTATACGTGAAGACGGTCTTTGGTACTACATTGATGGTACCTTCCCAGAGCAGGAACAAACTACACAACCAGAAATTGACCCACGCTTAAATCAAACCGTTGAGAGCTTTAAAATCGGCCGTAATGATCCGTGTATTTGTGGCAGTGGTAAGAAATACAAGAAGTGCTGCGGGTAACTCGTTCGACTAAGAAGTCAGATTAAGAGAAGAGATTCCTGATGTCGCTTAGGCTCCTCGGAATGACGCAAAGTCAGAGGTTAGAAAAGTGACGTAGGGCTTAGAAATCTTGAAATCTTGAA
>NZ_JBFRSX010000045.1:59395-69266 GCF_041473835.1 Vibrio sp. 10N.222.55.A1
AAATCTTGAAATCTTGAAAATTAAAAAACTAAAAAGCCCCGTAAACATGTTTGTTTGCGGGGCTTTTGTCTGTCTTTTACGCGGTTCTATTAATCTAAAGAGAGCTTACTTATGACGCTCTTTCAGCTTGTTTACCACATCATCCATCGATAAGCCTTGGTCTTGAAGAAGAACCATTAGGTGGTAAATCAAATCTGCTGATTCACACACTAACTCCGCCTTATCGCCCGACGTCGCCGCAAGCGCGACTTCAACGCCTTCTTCGCCCACTTTTTGCGAAATACGCTTGGTGCCACGGGCATATAGACTGGCAGTATAAGAAGATTCAGGATCGGCGTCCTTGCGGGCAGCCAATAGCTGCTCAAGCTGATGAAGCCACACCATCTGAGACTCTTCTTGCTTGTCTCCATCCCAACACGTTGTTGTACCTGTGTGGCACGTTGGACCAATGGGATTAACTTTAACCAGTAAGGTGTCGCTGTCACAGTCCAAGGCGATGTTTTGCAGTTGCAATACATTGCCCGACGTTTCACCTTTCGTCCAAAGACGCTCTTTTGTGCGAGAGAAAAACGTCACATTGCCAGTTTCACCCGTTTTCTCAAGTGCGGCTGGGTTCATGTATCCCATCATTAGCACTTGGCTTGACTGGTAATCTTGAACAATCGCTGGCACTAAGCCATCTACTTTTTCCCAGTTAATACGCTCTGACAATGCGCCTACTTCTGTTTTTGATAAGCTTACGGGTTCAAAACTCATAGTCGCACCTCTACATCTTGTTGTTTTAAATACTGTTTAAGTTCACCAATATTGATGACTTGTTTGTGGAATACCGAAGCCGCAAGTGCTCCATCCACGTTGGTCTTTTTATAAGCTTCAGCAAAGTGCTCCATTGCACCAGCGCCACCAGAGGCAATCAATGGCACATTACACACTTCACGCACCATGTTTAACTGATCGATATCATAGCCGTTACGAACGCCATCTTGGTTCATCATGTTTAACACAATCTCACCTGCGCCACGCTTCTGTACTTCCTGCACCCAATCTTTGGTTTCCCATTTGGTTGCTTTAGTACGCGCTTCATCGCCTGTAAATTGGTAAACCTGATATTTACCGGTTTCTTTGTCGAAGTATGAATCGATACCGACAACGATACACTGAACGCCAAACTTATCAGCAAGGTCAGTAATCAGCTGTGGATTAGCCAATGCCGGTGAGTTGATTGACACTTTATCCGCACCAAACTCAAGAATGCGCGCTGCATCTTCTGCTGATTTAATACCACCAGCGACACAGAAAGGGATATCGATCACTTCAGCTACGCGTTTCACCCAGCTTTTATCGACCACACGGCCATCACTTGATGCGGTGATGTCATAAAATACCAATTCATCGGCGCCCTCTTCTGCATAGCGTTGTGCTAGCGGAACGATGTCACCAATAATTTCGTGGTTACGGAACTGAACGCCCTTAACCACTTGTCCGTCACGGACATCCAAACAAGGGATTATTCGCTTTGCCAACATGCAAATGCCTCCTCTGCGGTAAACTTGCCATCAAGTAGCGCACGACCCACAATCACACCCGCAACACCGCTGCCTTTAAGCGCTTCGATATCAGCTAGGCTGCCAATGCCGCCCGATGATTGGAATTGCACTTGTGGGTACTGCTTACAAAGATCAACATAGAGCTCTACGTTTGATCCTTCTAGCGTGCCGTCACGTGAAATATCGGTACACAGCACGTGTTTAAGGCCAACCGTGAGGTAGTCTTCAATTAGCGCTTCAATGGTCACGCCTGAATCTTCTCGCCAACCTGAAATCGCCACTTTACGTGTGCCGCTTTCGTCAATGTTGATGTCTAGAGCCAGCACGATTTTTTCCGCGCCGTACGTCTCCATCCAACCTTTCACCAACTCAGGTTGCTTAACGGCTGTAGAACCAACCACAACGCGCTGTGCGCCAGCTTCTAGCAGATCAACGACATCTTGTTCATTGCGCACGCCACCACCAATCTGGATGTTCGCAGGCGTGCTAGCCAGTAGCTTAGCAATCAAGTCTAACTGACGAGCCGTTGTGTCTTTTGCACCTGTTAAGTCAACAAGGTGCAGCCAACCAGCACCAGCTTGGTGATACAGATTAAACTGCTCTGCTGGGTCTACTTTGTATTCTGTTACTTGCCCGTAGTCTCCTTGGAATAAGCGAACTACTTGGCCTTCAATTAAATCTAACGCGGGAATAATCATTTACATTCCTTATATGGCAACGTTAGCCGCTGCCTAATCCTTATTACAATTCCAAGAAGTTCTGAATCAGCTTAGAGCCAGCTTTCGAAGATCGCTCTGGGTGGAACTGAACACCATAATAATTGCCACTTTGAACCGCCGCAGTGAACGGATTACCGTAATCACATTGTGCGATTGTGTAGTCGCCCACTGGCATTGCGAAGCTATGAACAAAGTAGAAGTATTCGCCTTCTTCAATGTCTTTAAATAGAGGATGATTAGGTGTTGCCGTTACGGTGTTCCAACCCATGTGTGGTAATGGCAAGTCGCCCGTTTCAAGTAAACGAACTTCACCATCACACAAACCTAGGCATTCAACTAACTCATCAGCCTTTTGACCTTTCTCTTGAGACAGTTTGCCTAACAGCTGCATACCTAGACAGATACCCAGCAGAGGCTTCTCAACTTGCTTGACAAGGGTAACAAGGTCACGCTCGTGCAGGTTCTTCATTGCCTCACTTGCTGTACCTACACCGGGTAGGAATAGCTTGTCGGCAGCAAGAACCACTTCTGGTTCTTTTGAAATTTCAACTGCGTAGCCCAAACGTTCAATCGCAAACTTCACCGATGAAACGTTGGCACAACCAGTATCAATAATAACGACTTTTTGCTCTTTCATACCGAACCCTTACAGAACGCCTTTGCTGCTTGGTAACTCGTTACCTTCAACTTTGATTGCTTGGCGAAGAGTACGGCCAAACGCTTTGAACAGGCTCTCAATGATGTGGTGATCATTATTGCCATCAGAAGAAAGGTGTAGCGTGCAAGCCAATGTGTCAGTTAGAGAACGGAAGAAGTGAACCACCATCTCGGTTGAAAGATCACCCACTTGCTCACGGCTGAATTTAGCATCGAACTTCAGGTATGGACGACCAGAAAGGTCTAACGCACACTGAGCCAAACACTCATCCATTGGTAGGCTGAAACCAAAACGGCCAATACCACGTTTGTCGCCTAGTGCATCTTTCAATGCTTGGCCTAAAGCCAGAGCGGTATCTTCGACTGTGTGGTGATCATCAATGTGCAGGTCGCCCTTCACAGTCAGGTTCATTTGGAAACCACCGTGTGTCGCGATTTGATCAAGCATGTGGTCGAAGAAACCCATGCCGGTATCGATCTTGTTGCCACCGGTTTCATCAAGGTTTACTGCAACCTTGATATCTGTTTCTTTAGTGGTACGAACTACTTCAGCAATACGCGCATTAACCGTCAGATCTTTAACGATTTGTGGCCAGTTAAGCGTGCCTTCAGTTTCCGCATCCGGGCTATATTGAATACCGCGGATTGCCATGTTCTCTGCCAGTTGAAGATCCGTCATTCGGTCGCCAATCACAACAGAGTGTTGGAAATCGACTTTACCGCCTTGTAGGTACTCTTTAACCATACCCAGTTTAGGCTTACGGCAAGAGCAGTTGTCTTCGTCAAAGTGAGGGCAAATAAGCACGTCGTCAAACTTAACGCCTTGAGATTCGAAGAACTCCATCATCATATTGTGTGGTGCATCGAAATCTTCTTGTGGGTAGCTATCGGTACCTAAACCATCTTGGTTAGTGACCATTACTAAGCGGTAACCAGCATCTTGCAAAGCAAGCAGGCTAGGAATTACTCGCGGTTCGAATTTTAGCTTGTCTAAACGGTCTACTTGAAAGTCAACTGGCGGCTCAACAATTAAGGTGCCGTCACGGTCTATAAAAAGTATTTTCTGTTGTTTACTCACTTGAACTTCCTTTTAATTTTAAATCTGGTGGCCTAGCTAAAATCAAACGCTAACCCAAAATATTGGTTTCACTTGCCAGCCCAATTAATCAACTCAAACTGGCAAATGTTATTACTGGTAAGCCTTTCATTACTGATAAAAGTTACGAATGAATCCAAGTGTCTTTTCGCACTCTTCGCGGTTACCAATACTAATACGAACACAGTCTTCAATAGGTGAATTACGCAAAATAATGCCCGTATCCCAAGCCGCTTTAAATAACTCATCGCCGTTCGGGAATTTCACCAGTAAGTAGTTACCCCAGCCATCAAAAACCGTCACTTGAGGCATACCTAATAGACCCGCCTGCAAATACGCTCGGTTAGCACTTAAATCTAGAACTTGGAACTTAGCTCGCGCTAGTCCTTGCTCTGAGAGAGCTTGAACGGCAATGTCAGCAACAGGGATTGGCACAGGATAAGGAGCGATCACTTTCAACAGTACATCGATAAGCTCTTTATTCGCTAGCGTAAAGCCACAACGTAAGCCCGCCAAAGCAAAGGCCTTCGACAAGGTGCGCAGAATCGCTAGGTTTGGATATTGCTCAAGCAAATCAACGGTTGACGCTTCTGGACAAAAATCGATATACGCTTCATCCATCACCACAATCGCTTTGTCTTGTGTCATTTCAAGCAGCTTGATGATGTCTTTACGATCAACCAAATTACCGGTTGGGTTATTTGGGCTACAAACAAACACCACTTTTACGTTGTCGAGCTGAGCTTCGATAGCTGGAAGATCCAATTGCCATTCAGAAGTAAGAGGCACAACTTTACGCTCAACACCAATCGTCTCTGCACTGATTGCGTACATACCGTAAGTAGGTGGGCAGTAAAGAATAGCGTCTTCGTTCGGCTCACAGAAAGCACGAATCAATAACTCAATGCCTTCGTCAGCACCACGAGTCGTCAGTGTTTGCTCTGATTTCACGCCTGCGTATTGAGCGTAAGCATCAATCAGCTCTTTTGGCTGACATTCGCTGTAACGGTTAAGACGAGACAAGTTCAGGTTGTACTCGTTATCAAACGGAGATTCGTTGGCGTTTAGCCATACATCACCAGTACCGCCTATGCGTCTTGCAGACAAGTAAGGTGTTAGAGCCTGAACTTGTTTTCTTGCTAACTTTTCCATGCCCTACCCTTATTTCGCTTTATTTAACTTTTCAACTCGGATAGTCACAGCGCGTTTGTGTGCATCCAAACCTTCGGCTTCCGCCATTGTTACTACTGTTGGCGCTAGGCCTTTCAACCCATCGGCTGTTAGCTCCTGCACCGTCATTCGCTTAGAGAAATCAGCCAAACCTAGGCTTGAATACGTCTTGGTATAACCGTAAGTCGGAAGAACGTGGTTTGTGCCGGATGCGTAGTCACCTGCAGATTCTGGAGACCAGTCACCAAGGAAAATTGAGCCTGCATTATCTAGCAATGGCAGCAATTCACGTGGATTCTTGGTTTGAACGATCAAGTGCTCAGGACCGTAGAAATTCGAAATCGCAATCGCTTGAGTGATCGATTCAGCAATGATGATTAAGCTTGAAGCCAATGCTTGCTGAGCGATGTTCGCACGAGACAGTTCTTTCAGTTGCTTTTGAACCGCTTCTGTTACTTGGTCTGCAACCACTGGAGATGGAGTTACCAATACTACTTGAGAGTCAGGCCCGTGTTCCGCTTGGCTCAACAAATCCGCTGCAATGAAGTCTGCATCAGCCGTTTCATCAGCAATCACTAACACTTCAGATGGGCCAGCTGGCATATCAATAGCTGCTCCGCGGAAGTCATTACTCACTTGGCGCTTTGCTTCCGTAACGTAGGCATTACCTGGGCCGAAGATCTTATCGACTTTAGCCACACTCTCGGTACCGTAAGCCATTGCTGCAACCGCTTGACCACCACCAACGTTGTAAACTTCGTCGATCTTACAAAGCTTAGCGACATACAAGATTTCATCAGCGATTGGCGGAGGTGAACAAAGCACAACCTTACGACAACCTGCGATTTGAGCAGGAACACCTAACATAAGAACCGTTGACGGTAGTGGCGCACTGCCACCGGGAATATAAAGGCCAACAGTATTAATCGCGCGCGTCACTTGCTCACACACAACACCAGGCTGTGTCTCAACCTTAATTGGCTGCGGCTTTTGAGCTTCGTGAAACTTAGCAATGTTGCTATAAGCTTGCTCTAACGCTTGCTTCATCTCTGGTGTTAGACGAGCACACGCCTCTTCAATCTCACCCGAACTGACTCGGATAGATTCTGGAGTTACACCATCAAACTTTGCAGTCAGCTTTTTAAGCGCGGCATCGCCTTCATTTCGTACTTTTGCAATAACATCAGAAACAGTCGCTGTGATGTTTGCACCTTCAGTAATAGCTGGACGCTCTAATACCGAGTCTTGCTGTGATTCACTTAAAGATTGCCAAACAACGGTTCTCATCGTCACTACCCCATCATTTTTTCGATTGGTAATACTAGAATCGAGCTTGCACCCAACTCTTTCAGCTGTTCCATTGTTTCCCAGAACAAGTTCTCTGTACTTACTAGGTGCACGGCAACTTTGTCTTTGTCTGTAGATAGAGGAAGAACCGTTGGATCTTCAGCACCAGGCAGTAGTGCTTTGATTTGCTCTAGTTGAGAGGTTGGCGCGTGAAGCATGATGTACTTCGACTCTTTCGCTTGTTGAACACCCTGCATACGAGTCAGTAGTTTTTCAATCAGTGCGGTCTTGTCTGCGTCGAAGTCGCCAACACGTTGAATCAGTGTTGCTTTCGATTGGAAGATAGCTTCTGCTTCTTTTAGGCCGTTCGCTTCAAGCGTTGCACCTGTAGAAACTAAATCAGCGATAGCGTCTGCAAGGCCAGCGCGAGGCGCGACTTCAACCGAACCTGTTAGCATACAAGTGCTGAACTCAACACCCTGCTCGTCCATGTAGGCTTTAAGTAGTTGTGGGTAGGTTGTCGCAATACGTTTGCCCGCTAAGTCTTGTGGGCCGTTGTATTCTTCGTCTTTATTAATAGCGATTGAAAGGCGGCAACCACCGAAGTCTAAACGACGTAGTGTGCGGAACTCTGAAGGCTCTTTAAGAGCAACACGATCTAGACGAACTTCTTCTAGTTCATTTTCACCGATGAAACCAAGGTCAACTACACCATCCATGATAAGACCTGGGATGTCGTCATCACGAACGAGTAACAAGTCGATTGGCATATTTAGTGAGTGAACCACTAGGCGCTCACCCATGATATTAAATTTAACACCACATTTTTTAAGTAGGTCTTGGCACTCTTTACTTAAGCGACCTTTCTTTTGAATTGCGATTCTTAGGCGTTGTGTCTGCATTGCTGTATCCCTGTGCAAATATTTGAATTTATTGATTATTTAAAAGCGATAAAACTAAAAAACCCTCGGGGACTTTGTCATCCCGAGGGTTTAAATCTAAATTCTTTTGACTTAACCTCCGGGAGTAATCTTGCTCCCGGGTATACGTAAATCTCCCCGAAAGACTAGATAGGGTGATGATGGTGATGAATTTTCATTACTAATTTACGCATACTTATCAGCTCTTAGGTTGTTTGCTGTCTTGTCTCCACACTAACTAAGCTGACATCCTTTTTCAACCATTTATTCGAACTTTTTTCACGAAACTTAAAATTAAATTAACAGGCACAAAAAAGGGAGGCAAACGCCTCCCTGATAGTTTACTGATTAACTTTCAATTTTAGCTTTTGCACGTCGCCATTTTGCAGCGAGAGAAGTAAGCCAATGCAAAACATACAGCAACAAACGTTAGAGACGCTGCGCCAAATGCGATGCCAATTGAAGATGTCATACCTAGAGTGATGAAACCAATGCACGATACGAACGCTACAGACAACGCGTATGGAAGCTGAGTCGAGACGTGGTCGATGTGGTTACAACGAGCACCAGTAGAAGACAGAATCGTCGTATCTGAGATTGGAGAACAGTGGTCACCAAATACTGCACCCGCTAGAACCGCACTTAGCATTGGAAGAATCAGTGCGATATCCGATGCTGCAGCCATATCACCCGCGATTGGTAGCATGATACCGAACGTACCCCAAGATGTACCTGTAGAGAACGCCATAACGCCCGCTAGAAGGAACAACATAACCGGTAACCAGTGGTAATCAATGCTGCCCGTTACTAGAGATGATAGGTACGAACCTGTTTTCATGTCGCCGATTACAGAACCGATAGTCCATGCGAATACAAGGATTAGGATTGCGCCAAACATAGAGCTTGCACCAATCCACATTGTTCTTGCGATATCGGCCATAGATAGCTTTTGCTTGAATACTGTCGCTAGTGCTACTAGTAAGCCGATAACACCACCGTAAACAAGAGATTTACCAACATCTGTATTTTCGAATGCACCAAGTAGGTTAAACGCTTGACCATCAGCAGCTAACGCTTGACCGCCTGTGTAAAGCATCGCAGCTACAGTCGCTACGATCAATGAAACGATCGGCATGATTAGGTCAGAAACAGAACCGTTTTCGCTCTCTTCGATATCTAACTCTTCGTTTAGATCGTGAGCTTGCTTTTGATCGTTGTCACCTTCAAAGCCACGGCCTTGAGATGCTTCGATCTCATGCTCACGCATCTTACCAACGTCTAGACCGAACCATGCTACTGCGAACACCATTAGTAGTGCGAATACAGCGTAGAAGTTCATTGGGATAAGACGAACGTAAGCACCCAGTGCAGAATACTCTGTCACACCGTGTGTCACTAAGATGCCACCAATGATCGTGATGATGTAAGCACCCCAGCTAGAAGCAGGCATGATCACACACATAGGAGCAGCAGTTGAATCTAGGATATAAGCAAGCTTAGCGCGAGATACATAGAAGCGGTCTGTTACAGGACGAGAGATAGCACCAACCGCTAGGCTGTTAAAGTAGTCATCAACAAAGATGAATACACCTAAGAAAGCAGCAAGTAGTTTTGAACCACGTTTGCTCTTAACGCGAGACTGTGCCCACTCCGCGAATGCGCGAGTACCGCCAGACAGTGTTAATAATGCCGTTGTCATTCCAAGAATAATTAGGAATGCAATGATGCTCATGTTCCAAGTGTTGATGCCACCATCTTCGATGAAAACACCAGATGCTTTAGTAAATACGTAGCTAGCTGCGTTACCTACTG
The DNA here is from genome assembly GCF_041473835.1 of Vibrio sp. 10N.222.55.A1. NCBI lineage: Bacteria > Pseudomonadati > Pseudomonadota > Gammaproteobacteria > Vibrionales > Vibrionaceae > Vibrio > Vibrio sp. 10N.222.55.A1. Next base: position 68,604 of record NZ_JBFRSX010000045.1, read on the forward strand.
AGTAATCAGCAAGTAGAATCGCACCCATGATGATACCGACACCCAAAGAAACCAATACACGGCGGGTAACAATAGCAAGGCTCAAAGCCACAAGGGGCGGAAGCAAAGATAAAGGTGATGTTGCAAAATCTATTAAATTCATGATCTTCAAAAACCAGTTTTTTATTTGGCTAGAGATCTACTGCAGACAAACTTGATACGGCTGACCAAGCTCATGTTGAACTAAGCGAAAGGGAAGTGAACACTTCACCCAACCCTACAGTAGCGCTCCATAGTTTAAAATTAAGACTATGGCAGTGTTGTACCTATTGAGCACAACCCCAGCAAATTGCTTAGATATACAATTTACTTCGGCAATTACACCTTTCATTCCCGTTCATTGGCATCACCCCAACGGAAGTTACTTTTTATAATTGCACCTCTACGTGCGATAACATTATTAACCGTGTAAACCAGAGTTTAACAACAAATTAACCAACACCTCGCATCAGGTAGCCGCAATTGTACTCACCAAGAGCAACAATGCAACATATCATTCCGAGAAAAATAGCTTTTTGTTAATGAACTAATCAATAGAAGAATAGTCTACATAAGTTGACTACTCCACCTGTCACATATCATTTTTTAAGATATTCTTAATAATTATTATAAATTCAATAGAAA